>NZ_JBWKMK010000121.1:0-18321 GCF_056431365.1 Acinetobacter seohaensis | reverse complement strand
TAGCAACAGGAGGTGTTGCTGAATATATATCCATGTTCATGGATTAAGTCCCCACTTGTTTTTAGGTGGGAACTAAATTAAGGCTTATAGGATCGCTTGGTAAGGCTGTGTTAGCCGGATGCTTACGCCTCTTTGCGTTCACCAGTGGTCTTGTCTTTCCAGTGTTCACTGGTGGCCACACTAAAATTGGTGACGCTGCCACCGTTGGGAAATTGTTTAGTTTCAGGGTCACGACCTAGCACACCCATCAAGATTACTTTATTCACGTTTGGCATTGTTCAATATCTTAATCTATCAGTACTTATGTGTGTATTTTTAGGTGGACTTGGTGGACAAAGTGGATATAAATAACTATCTATATGTTTTTAAATAATTAATCATGTCCACCAATGGGTTATATAACATATAAAAAAGTGGGCATAAAAATATAAAAGGTGGACACGATATATTTAACTTAAATCATGTCCACCTTATGCCCAACTATTAACATATACATATTTACATAAGGTGGACACAACAATATTTATATATAACAATAGATTAGCTATAAATATTATATCTATGTCCACCTTGTCCACTCAATAAAATCTATTTTTAGATTTAACTGTCTATGTTCTGCATAGCTTCAATGCTAAAGTGCATCAATCTTGGACGTGAGCCGTCGGGGAGATCGCTACTAGTCTTTTTCGCATATAGCCTCTTACCTCCCTCAATAAACTCCTCAATCCAGCCGTGCTTAACTAATACCTTCTTGACGTTTAACTCATTCATGCCGATGCACATTTCATTTTTAAACATGGTTGGGTATACAAGATAGACTTTTTGGTGTGGGTCATAATAGCCAACGCGGTTATGAATACATTGTTGAATAACCTTGCCATCTTTCTGTCCAATTGCAGTTAATTCTTGAAAACGGCTTGTCCCATTAGCTTCAAAAAAGGCTTTAATATGTTCAAGAATCCTGGTTTCTTCCATATTTTCACCACTGCCTAAACTATCCAGCCAATTATTGAAACATTGCGCTACAGCCTCTAGTGCGCGTCCTTGCTGCCACCCTGTAATGCCTGCCAATGTTGCTAGCTCTCCAGCAACGGCAACCAGTGCAAAACGGCGTAAAACACGGTTAGCCTGTCCGTTCTTTGCTTGAGTATGCTGTTTAACAAAACTATCTAATAATTTCTTGGCTTGCTGCATCACTGCATCTTTATCACTGGTAAGATACTCAAGCCACTTAATGCCTGCATATCCATAATGTTTTGATGCCAGCTCATTAATCCGATTCCCCAACTCACTTGAATTGCTGCCATAGTTAATACACTCAAATACACCGTAGCCTTTTTCTGCATCACTGGACAAATGAGCAAAGCGCAGTAGTAAACCCGCATCAAGCTCGATATTGCCACGCCGTAAATGGTCTTCCAGTGTAATTTCACCTGTGGATGTATACATCAGTCCGAACTGCTTGGAATCTTTGTTTTTGCCAGCTTTGGTACTTCGTGCCTTACCTTGTCCACCTGTAAGCATATAGACAATATCCGATACTGCTTTAGGGGTAGCCTGCCTTAATTCATCCAAATTTAAAAAGCTGTCATTTCTCAATTCGGCTTCATTCTCTAAGGCATTATCCGTAGTCCTCCATGACTTCGATATATGCTTAGGATTGCCCCATACGCTGCATGATGCTTTGGTGATGGTACTTTTCCCATCTGTGGACGTGCCGTATATATGGAATCCGCCACTTTCAATATCCAGTGGTGTTACAAGCTGACCTGAAAATGCACATGAGAACGCCAATACAGCCAATGAATGAGGCTCAATGATTTGACTAAGTTCCTGCCATTGTTCAAAGCTCCCCGAAACGGTATAAGGACTTTTGCTATCCGTGTGAAATAACAGCTCCTCATCTTCGCTATTACCATAGGTTTTATTGGGAGTAGCAAAACAGTAGCCATGCCATCCTGCCCGTTCTACACACCTAAAACGCTGCTCGATTGGGTAATCCTGAATATAATTGATAAATACATTTTTCTTGTATGCTTGGCGCGGTGGCATTAATCCATGATTGGCAATAATCTTTAAGGCTTCTTGCGCCTCCCCCATGAAATGCTCATAAGGAATAAGCAGACGGTGTAAGGTGTTGTCCTTATCATAGAACTGAATAACGCGCTTCCAGTTGTCATTATTCGGGCTTCGAGCTTCACCTAATATAATTATAGAATGAGAAATAAAGGTACGTGTCTGATTAACTTCACCGTCCTCACCTATCTTTTCTTTGATTAGATATAAGCCATTATCCATGATATGCAAAAATGAATTGTCATCCATCTTAAACGGCTTGGCTAAATGACCTTTTGGTAATACCTCACCTTTGGGCAATCGCTCAATACTATCTTTTAAAAATGCTTTAACATCATCAACATAATCATCCCATTTTAAGTCGATGTGATTAGCACCTTCGCTTTGAAGTAGCAACCTAACGGCGGTGTTTTCCTCCAATGGTTTAAATGCGCTTAGGTGTTCAGGCAAGACAGGCATGTATAACTGCTGATAGCCTGCCTGCGCTAATTGATTAATCACAAATTGCATCTGTTCAAAATCACGGGGCTTTAACTCTGGTGGGGTTGAACTGCACAGGTTTTGAAGTAGAACTAAAGCAACGGCGTACCCTGTTTGGGCAATCTTAAAAAATGCCCCTAGGTCATAGGTCACAATAACAGGCTCGGCATGGTCAAAATGACCATACCTCGCAAAGCCTTTGGCTAATCCATCGGCTTGATTATTGCCATCTGTTGTTAATTCAATCGGCTTATTGTTTTGTAACAAAGCGTATTGAACAATCTCCAGCTGTCCATCGTAGATAGGCAAAACAATAGGGCAGTCATAGCGAACGCCGTTGGTGGTGACAATGCTGTCATCAATATAAATCGGCTGTTCAGGACTACCAAAACGCTGAATAATCCAATACTCAATATATGCTTTATCTGTTGGCGCAATGAGGGTACATTGCGCTAGAATGTTATTGGGTGTAATGCCTTTGGGGGCTTCGTGAAATGCCGTCATGCCGCCCCCTTATTAAATAATTTCAGCTTGGCTAGACGATGTAACGCCGTTACCCGCAGCCATTAATTCATCTCTGAATTGATTAAAATAAGACAGCATAGAATAAAAATAGTTAAAACTTTCCTTTCCTGCTAGTTCAACAAGGTCTGTCATATCTCCAAAGGTGTGATGCAGTGTTTCATCGTGTAAGCCATGCTCTTTTAAGGTGTTTTCTATCCCCCGAACTTCACGACTGACTTGCTCACTTAAAACACATAAATACACAGTAATTTCTTTGGCAAGGTCAAAGTCATTTACAGCATTAGTGAAAAATGAAATAAGGGTGTCTATGGATAGAGGGTTCTTTTTATCAATGGTTTGGGGTAGTTGTTTTAAACGGGCTTGATGGGCTGCCTGGCTGTCGGTTAATTCTGCAGCTTTATCCATCGCAATGAAATTGGCTATTTCATACAGTTTATTAATGGCAAAAATTTCAGGTTGCCCACAACCGTACTCAAATAAAATATCTTGGGTATTGTTAATTTTCGCCGTTAATTCTTTAAGGGTTTCCATCAGCTTTTCAATTGCTTCAATCCCAGTTGTATAGGAGTCAAAAACTTGACTTGATAGGATGGTCTTAACTGCTGGCCAGTCTGCTTGCGGATTCATTGTATTTAATTTTTTCATGTCTTATTCCTCTACCTGTACCATTGCCATATCTACGGCTTTCTCAATATCAATAAGTTTTACGGTGTTAGTTGCTTGAAAAAGTAAGCTGTCCATTAATTCAAGTTGGGCAGATAGGCGTTCTTGGTCTTTAGGGCTGTTGTAAATACTCACCAATACGGCGCGGCATTGTTCAATAAGCCTGATACTGATTTCTTTACAGTCTTGCGGTGTGGCATCAGTCGGTAAGTCAAAAAATGCCGCCGTAGAATTACTGCGATGTGTCGTTACAGTTGATCTGATTTTTTGGATTGAATTAGGCATTGTTATTCTCCCTGTAATTCATAACGGGCATACGTGCCATTTTTGGTAGTATTTCTTACTTTATGGGTCACGATGTCATACCCTAATTGGCGTAACTGCAAAATTACTGCACTAAGGCGATAGCAATTAAACAAATGGATTGCATCCGCCTGTGTGATGGTTTTGCCATCTTTAAGGTGTTCTAGGACTTGCTGTTGATGTGTAGTACGCATGGTTACACCTCCGATAATGAGGCTGTACGGGCATTAAGACGCTCGGCTATCCATTGGTCTACCTCGGACTCAATCCATGCGACACAACGATCTGTTATAGGAACGGCTTTGGGAAATTTCCCCTTAGCCATCAAGGCATAAATTGTTGAAGTACCTAAGCCTGTTTTGTCTTGCACTTCTTTGCGGCGCATAAAGCGGATTGGTGCATCTTCTTCTTGAGTAGATGCAATATTTTCATTTTGTGGGTTAGATAATTTCATATCTAAACAGCTCCATAATGGATTTTGCCTAGACACAAACTAGAGAGGAGAAAGTAATAAAGTCTTTTTTATCAATTAAATACAAATTATAAGAATTGTTCTAAAACTCATGCCTGCACAAGAAATATGCATAAAAGCATAAAAATTATGCATTGATGCATAAAAAATGCTATGCTAAAAGGGCATGAGATGGTAGAAATACCCTCATGTATATAATTTCTTTGACTTCGTTACATTCTAGTTCTCCTAGTTTGTGCCTGTGATGGCGTGGTTTAAGGGATTAGGCATTTAGCGATGTGGTGATTGCTAAACGCCAAAGTTTTTAAAAGAGTCAAGCGATGTGGTGTTGCTTGGCTCTTTTTCTTTGTATGTATCAGGTCTTTTCTTTTTCGCTCATTTCCCGATTGAAAAACTTGAGTACATACTTTCATCTTTTAGTAACTCAATGAACCCATTGAATCACTGGGAATAACTATAAGGCATAACTATTTGAAACTAAAGAACAGAATTGCCACAATGTTGCGCAACATTTAAGCAATACTTTTAACTTTTGCCTGATTAAAGAAGATTAAATTCGGCTCATAAATCACGCTAAAAATATAATCACTCCACTTTTGCAGCATTTCTATGCGCTCTTTTTCATATATAGCTTTGTTATAGATACCTCGCACACCTCTAGGGGCGTGGTTCAAACAAGCCTCAATTGCATCACTATTGAAGCCTTGCTCGTTTAAGTGCGTACTCGCCGTTCTGCGTAAATCATGCACGGTAAAATGTGCAACATCGGTAAGTCTTAACGCTGCTTTTTGTGCTTCATTCAGAACATTGTGGCTTACATGCGTTCCCGATTTACGCCCAACAAATACATAAGGCTCATCTCCAGCAATCGTTTTAAGTTCCTTAAATATCTCTACAACCTGATCTGACAGATAAACGACCATTTCACGGCTATGACCTGTCTTACTGTCTGCTTTGGTTTCAGGTATCAGCCATTTACGTTCATCAAAATTAATATGCTCCCACTTTGCAGCCTGTAGCTCTGATTTTCTAACCAATGTAAGTAGTGACAACATGAGTCCTAGCTTTCTAGCTCTATACACTCGTGAATTTAATAGGGTGGTGTAGTAGTTGCGGATTTCATCAGAACTTAAGTATCTATCTCTAGGCTTTGCCTTGTGAATGTGGCGTACTGGAATAGCTAAGACTGGGTTATAAGGTACATATCCCAACGTCATTGCATAATCAAACATGCGCTTTAACAAGCCTCGAACTTGGTTGGCTGCTGAATCGTATCCCTGTTCTTTTTTGCGCCATATTGTACGGCGTACGTCATCAACCGTGATTTGCTCTAACTGTAAATGCCCAAGCATCGGGTAAATATCATTGTTCAAATATAAAGTCATGCTGTAAGGGTCTTTACGGTCTTTCTTGATGACTTCCTCTAAATAACGCTCACCGTAGTCCTTAAACAAAATACTTTGGGGTTTGGTCTTATCCTGTTTAGGTGAAATACCTTTTGCCACCAATGACGCTGCTTCATCTCTAAGTTGTCTAGCATCCTTTATAGATACATCGGGGTAATGCCCTAAAACCAATTTATCCTGCTTACCATTCAGCGTGTAGCGATAGCACCAAGATTTGACTCCAGTTGGTAGCACTTCAATAAACAATTTTTGACTTGGTGTATATCTCACCGAGTAGCGTTTTTCTTTTGGCTTTAATGCTTCAAGCTCTCTAAATGTTGAAAAGCCAAGACTGCTATTTTTTGACATCATTTAGTACCCATGAGAAAAAAAGCTATTTTTTTAGTACCGATACCATATAGATACTGGAAAAAGCATAACACTAGTTGAACACATAGAACATATAGGAACAATAAAAAGACAATAAAAAAGCACTAAGCCACTAAAACTTAATGCTATTTTGTTCACAATGGAACTCATGGAACGTATTGGAATATTATTTAAAATTGAAATTACTTTCCAATACAAAACGATCCAAAAATCTTGCCCAACAAATCATCTGCAGAAAAATCACCAGTGATCTCACCCAAAGCATTCTGTGCAAGACGTAACGACTCGGCTACTAATTCCCCCGCATGATAGACCACCAACTGCTCACGTGCTTCAGCCAAATACTGCTGCGTGCGTTTCATTGCGTCTAAATGACGGGTACGTGCAATAAAGGTATCTTCTTCAGGCTGAAAGCCTGCATGCGCTGTAATCGCCTCTATGAGCGATTGAACACCTGTTTCTTGTTTGGCCGACACAGTAATATGTCTAAAACCATTAAAATCTGAAATTGTAGCTTGTACACCAGTTAAATCGCATTTATTGCCAATCAACATCAAACGCTTCGGTTCAATATGTTCAGCAAAATAATGCTGTGCCAATTGCAACGGATCTTCGTTTTGGCTCAAGTCATAGACCAATAACAATAAATCCGCCTGTTCAATTTCTTTAATTGCACGGCGAATCCCTTCCTGCTCCACAATATCCCCTGTTTCACGTAAACCTGCGGTATCGGTCAGGGTAATTGGTAAGCCATTTAGGGTAATTTTTTCATGCAATACGTCACGAGTAGTTCCCGCAATATCAGTCACAATTGCACGTTCAATACCCGCCAAGGCATTGAGTAGAGAAGATTTACCTGCATTCGGTTTGCCCGCAATCACTACCTGCAGACCTTCACGCAACAATTGTCCCTGACGCGCAGATTGTTGCACAGCAGTCACCGAAGTAGCCACTTCATCTAGCAAATTAAGGATTTTCCCATCGGCCAAAAAGTCAATTTCTTCTTCAGGAAAATCAATAGCAGCTTCAACATGCAAACGTAAATGAATTAACTGTTCTAGCACAGTATTCACTTTGGTGGAAAAAGCCCCTTGAAGGGAACGCACTGCAGAACGCGCAGCGGCTTGTGAAGTGGCATCAATTAAATCGGCAATGGCTTCGGCCTGTACCAAATCCAGCTTGCCATTTTCAAAGGCGCGCATCGAAAATTCACCCGCTTTGGCAGCCGTTGCACCGAGTTCCAGTAAACGTGCCAACAGCGCATTTTGAATCACTGGGCCACCATGCCCTTGTAGTTCCACCACATCTTCGCCAGTAAATGAATGAGGATTGGGGAAACAAATCACCAAACCTTCATCCATGACTTCATTGGCTGCATCGTAAAACTGGCGAAAACCTGCATAACGCGCTTTGGGTAAGTCTTTTTGGGTCAATGCTGCGGCAATCGCATAGGCTTTTGGTCCCGACAGGCGAATCACCCCCACACCACCACGGCCAGGTGGAGTCGCGATTGCGGCAATGGTGCTGCGGTTATACATAAAATTCACCTAAAACTTTCAAAATGTATGCAAAGAAAAATCCACCTAAGATTACCATCTTAAGCGGATTTATTCAGCAGCTCAGCCATACTTAATTGACTGGAGTTGCCTCTTCTCGTTTAGCGCGGTCTTTTTCAACACTTTTGTTGATCAAGCTTTGCTGCAAAATCGTAATCAAGTTGTTGACAATCCAGTACAGAACTAGACCTGCAGGGAAGAACAATAAGAATACGGTAAATACCACAGGCATAATGCGGAAGATTTTTGCCTGCATTGGATCTGTTGGCTGTGGGTTCAACATTTGTTGAACATACATGGTCACACCCATCAACAATGGCAAGATAAACCAAGGGTCCATTGCCGATAAGTCTTGAATCCAACCTAACCACGGTGCATGGCGTAACTCTACCGATTCCATCAATACCCAGTACAAGGCAAGGAAAATTGGCATTTGTAGTAACAATGGCAAACAACCTGACAGTGGATTCACTTGTTCACGTTTATAAAGTGCCATCATTTCTTGCGAGAAACGCATACGGTCTTCGCCAAATTCTTCTTTCATGCGCTGCATTTCTGGTGCAATCACACGCATTTTCGCCATAGAACGATAGCTCTTAGACGATAACGGCCAAAGAATCAGTTTGACAAGAACGGTTAATAAGATGATTGACCAACCCCAGTTGCCCACTAAACCATGGAAGAATTGCAAACCAATAAACAATAATTTTGCAATTGGCCATAACCAGCCATAATCCACAGTTTGGTTCAAACCTGTCGCCAAATCTTTCAATTCAGACTGAATTTTTGGACCAGAGTAGAAGGTCGCATCAACTTCTGCCACCGTACCTGCAGGGACATTAATGGTTGGCGAGGTAAAACCAATGATGTTCATTTCATCGCTAGATTTACGTGATTCCAACTTCGCTGCATACGGTTGACCATCGGCCTGCGTCAATTTTAACTGCCCTGGAACCCATGCACTCACGAAATAGTGCTGAACCACGGCCACCCAACCACCTGTTGCATCGACATTCAATTTTTCGTCATTAAAATTGTCAAATTTCAACTTGTTGTAGTGTTCTTCAGGTGTTCCCCATGCGCCGCCAAGGAAAGTACCCAAGGTAAAAATACCTTGATCTGACTTGCCTGGATCATCTGAATTATCACGTTTCAACTGACCAAACATCTGACCTTGCCAGTTTTGGCTGCTGCGGTTAATCACTTTGTGATTCACCAGCACAGGATATTCACCTTCAGTAAAACTAAAGGTTTTAATGATTTCTACACCATCGGCAGTTTTATATACCATTGGGACAGTTAAAGTTTTAACTGTTTCACCCGCTTTATTTTTGCTTTCTTTGGCATCGGCTAAGCTATAAGTCGATTTTTCAATTTCATAGCTTGGGCGGCCATTACGGCTACTGTCTGGACCATTCAGCCCGATTAACCCAGATTGCGCGACATAGGTGCGCTTAGCATCGCTTTCCAGCATGACGAAAGGATCGTCACTGTCTTTATTTTTGTCATGATTGAGTAATTCAACACGAACAATATCACCACCTTTCGGATTGATCCAAAGATGATAAAGGTCAGTTTGTACTGAAATAAGCTGCTGACTTACAGGTGCTGTGGCATCGGTTGTTTGCTGTGCAGGAATATTTGCTTGCGGTACATCAGAAGCTGCTGTAGCCGTTTGGGCATTCGGCAAATCTGCAGACACTTCATGTGAAACAACGGCAGTTTTTTTCTGCGGTGCTGTTTCAGCATTTCCATAATCTTTTTGCCACGCCAAAATGAGCAAATATGCGACGACAAACATGGCCCCGAGAATTGCAAACCTGGCCCATTGTTGCATATCTATTACCCCAAGTGGTTAGAGTGATTTTGGTTCAATAAACGATCACGAAAGGGTACAGTAATGTGATGCGTTTGAGAATCTATTTGCTGAAATGAAATAAAACGAATGACTTTTGGCGGCACCGGATCATAGCCCGCACCACCCCACGGATGACAACGACAAATACGTTTTGTAGCCAGCCACACACCACGTACAGCACCATGCGTATGGACTGCTTCCAAAGAATATTGAGAACATGTTGGAATATAGCGACAGCGTGGTCCCAATAAAGGACTAATCGCGATCTGATAGAAACGTATCAACCAATGCAGTAAACGTACCATTGGCCATCTCTACTTTTGTGGGGAGGGAGCTATTTTTGAATGCTTTTTGGCGAGACGTTGTAACTTCTGCCAAGCAAATTGTAATTGCTGATGCAATTCCGCATTAGATACCGTATCTACCCCAACTTTGGGCATTACCACAATATCTAAGTCATTTAATTGCTGTTGGTGTAAGCGAAAACTTTCGCGAGCAAGTCGTTTTACTCGATTTCGTTCGTGTGCACGACGCACTTTCTTTTTTGCAACGACAAGACCCAAACGGCTATTCGGCAGTTCGGAATGTTTTGCAAGAAATAAGAAATGGGGTTGATGCACTTTAAAAAGCGCACCATCAAACACACCTTTATAATCGGCAGCACAGCGTAATCTCAACTCTGTGCTGAAGCCATAAAGTGTTGTCATAACACCCAAGAGTCGGTTCAGAGTGACTGTATTAAACAGTTAAGCTGTGACGACCTTTTGCACGACGGCGAGCCAATACTTGACGACCAGCTTTAGTAGCCATACGAGCACGGAAACCATGAACGCGCTTACGCTTTAATTCAGATGGTTGAAATGTACGTTTCATATCGAAACTCCAAAAATGATCTTTCTATAAAGGTCCGCGATTTTAGTGCTCATTGCTTGAGCTGTCAATGAAAAACACGGTTTCTTGCAAAATAAGCCTAAATTTTTCTTTTTAACAAGTTTTCGCTCAATTGACTGGTTGATCGTACAAATTAAAGTATACACAAGATAAGTAATTGTTTATGCTTGACTAATAAGTTATTAACAGTATTATTCACATAATTATCCACAAGCTTATTCTGTTTAATTTTAAAATTTTCGGTTTTGAATTTAAATTTAAACTCAGATTGAATTATCCACAGTTGCAACGTTTCTTATAAATAAATTCAAATTTATAAATTTAAATTTATTACTATTAGGGACGCATTTTTCTGTTGAAAACCCACTTTTTCTTTTATAAAACAAATTTTTGAATTGTGGATATCTGTGTTTCTATAATTTTAATACTATGTGGATAACTTTGTGCTATATTTTATCCACACCTTGCGGATAAACTTATCCACACCACGTTTCAAATTTAAATTCAGGTTTAATGATTCCTTTTTTGAGCAATTTTGCTGATTTTGTCATGACAGATGTGGATAACTTGGTTAGAATGGCGACCCGCTCAGGCGGTCGAGAGAAGTTTTAAATTTAAAAATGGATTAGATAGGGGTTTCACATGCTTTGGACGGACTGCTTAAATCGCTTGCGACAAGAGCTCTCTGGAAATGTCTTTACAATGTGGATTCGCCCATTGGTGGCAGAAGAAGTTGAAGATACATTAAAACTTTATGCGCCTAATCCTTATTGGACGCGTTACATTCAAGAACATCATCTGGAATTGATTACTATTTTGGCAGAGCAGTTGTCTGAGGGACGCGTGCGTAAGGTCGAAATTTTAGTCGATTCGCGTCCAGGTGCAATTTTATCGGCCAGTGAACAACCTGCTACCACTACTGCTGCGCTGGAATCTAGCCCTGCGCCTGTGGCCAAGCCTAAACGTGAAAAAGAAGAAAGTTCTGCAAAAAGCCGTAAACGCCAACTCAATCCGTTATTTACCTTTTCCTTATTTGTGGAAGGTCGTTCTAACCAAATGGCTGCGGAAACCTGTCGCAAGGTATTGACCCAATTGGGGGCTTCACAGCACAACCCATTATTTTTGTATGGCCCAACAGGTTTGGGTAAAACTCACTTGATGCAAGCGGTGGGCAATGCTTTGTTGCAAGCCAAACCGAATGCACGGGTGATGTACATGACTGCAGAAAGTTTTGTGCAGGATTTTGTCAGCTCTTTGCAGCAGGGCAAGGTTGAAGAATTTAAGAAAAACTGCCGCTCTTTAGATTTGTTATTGGTGGATGACATTCACTTATTGGCAGGTAAAGAAGCCAGTTTGGTGGAGTTTTTCTATACCTTTAACGCTTTATTGGATGAATCTAAACAGATTATTTTGACTTCAGACCGTTATCCAAAAGAATTAACCGAATTGGATGCACGTTTGGTGTCACGTTTTTCTTGGGGCTTATCAGTCGGGGTAGAACCGCCAGATATTGAAACCCGAATTGAAATTTTATTAAAGAAAGCTGAAAGCAGCGCCGTAGATTTACCACGTAACTGTGCTTTATTTATTGCCCAGCAAGTGGTGGCTAATGTGCGTGAACTTGAAGGTGCACTCAATAAAGTGGTGGCAATTTCCCGTTTTAAAGGCACCCCAATCGATCTAGATGTGGTACGTGAATCTTTAAAAGATGTCTTGGCAATTCGCGCACGTACCATCAGTACCGAAAATATTCAGCGAGTCGTGAGTGAATATTTCCGTATTCCGCTCAAAGAATTGGTGGGGCCAAAACGTACCCGTATTTATGCGCGTCCACGTCAGTTGGCAATGGGCTTGGCACGTGAGCTGACAGGCGACAGTTTCCCTGAAATTGGTATGGCATTTGGTGGCCGTGATCACAGTACCGTGATGCATGCCTGCGAAAAAGTACAAAGCCTGCGCGAAGAAGATCCGATCTTTAACGAAGACTATAAAAACCTGCAACGATTGTTGCAAAGTTGACCGAATTTGCTCAAATTCTGTTCTTGCCATGCGGCAGCTTTTGCCGCATAGTACACTGCTAAAAAACCTATTTTATACTCCAATCTTCAGTTGTTAGAGGAATGTACCGTGCGTTTAAAAATCGCGAAAGAAAGCTTACTGAATGTTCTGTCACATGTCGTAGGAGCGGTTGAACGTCGCCATACCTTAAATATTTTATCCAATGTCAAAGTTCAGGTGACTGAGCAAGCCTTAACCATTACTGGTTCGGACTTGGAAGTGGAATTGGTTGCCAGTACGAATCTGACTGAAGGGGCATGTTTACAGGCAGGGGAAACTACAGTGCCTGCACGTAAACTGATGGATATTTGTAAATCTTTACCAAGCGCAGCTTTGATTGATTTGCAAATCACTGAAGATCAGCGCTGTATTTTAAAATCGGGCAATAGCCGCTTTGTATTAGGTACTTTGCCTGCGGAAGATTATCCATTATTGGCTACAGAAAATGCTCAAGGTACGCAAGTGACGGTTACTGAGCGTGAGCTGAAGCGTTTGTTTGAAAAAACTGCGTTTGCGATGGCAGTGCAGGATGTACGCTTTTATTTAACGGGTACTTTGTTAGAAATTGATGAAAACCAATTACGTGCTGTGACCACAGATGGTCACCGTTTGGCCTTGTGTGAAACAGCGGCATCTTCGACAGCTACTCAATTAATTCAAGCCATTGTGCCGCGTAAAGCTGTGGCTGAATTGCAGCGTTTGCTGAGCATTGAAGATGAACAACTGGCACTTTTAATTGGGCGTGAATTGCTGAATGTGACCATTCGCACCCCAAGCCGTGACAAAGAACAAGCAGAAATTACCGTGCGTTTTACCACTAAATTAATTGATGGTAAGTTCCCAGATTATCGCCGTGTGATTCCACGTGGTGGTGATAAAAACGTGCTGATCGCGCATGATGTATTTAAACAATCTTTACAGCGTGTGGCGATTTTAAGTAATGAAAAATTGCGTGGCGTATTCCTGAATTTTAGTGCGGACACCTTGCAATTACGTGCCAATAACCCAGAACAAGATGAAGCAATTGAAGATTTAGCGATTCAATATGCCGATTCGCCCTTAGAAATGTCATTTAACGCACAGTATTTATTGGACGTATTAGGGGCATTGGATGGCGATGATGTATCGATGACCATGACCGAAGCCAATCAATCGGTATTGGTACAAGATCCAGCACATCAAGATCAAACCTATGTTGTGATGCCAATGCGTGTTTAAGTGAGCGGTTTATTTCAAGATTAAATCTAGCTGAATCATGCATATTACGCGTTTACATATCGAGCGTGTTCGGAACTTAAAAGCGGTTGCACTTCATGAGTTGCAGCCGTTTAACGTCTTTTATGGGCAAAATGGTTCGGGTAAAACCTCGATTTTAGAAGCGATTCATTTATTGGCGACAGGGCGTTCTTTTCGCACCCATATTCCTAAAAATTACATTCAGAACAGTAGCCAAGATGCGATTGTATTTGCTCAGTCATTGACTGAAAAAATTGGCATGCAAAAAATGTCATCGGGTGAGCAGTTGATTAAGGTCAATGGCGACCCTGTTGCGACCCAAGGGCAATTGGCTAAAATTCTGCCTTTACAACATATTGATCCACTCAGTACCGATATTATTGACCATGGTGCAAAACCACGACGGCAACTGTTGGACTGGTTGATGTTCCACGTGGAACCAGAGTTTTATCACGCTTGGCAATATTATTCACGTGCCTTAAAACAACGTAATAGTTTGCTTAAATCACAGCGACATTTAAGTCTGTCGGACTTGGAACCGTGGAACAAAATGCTCAGTGATTATGGTGAGATTTTGCATCGGCAGCGTTTGGGAACGGTGGAACAATGGCAGCAATTTTTTGCACAAGATTTACAGTATTTATTGCCTGATTTACACATTAGTCTGGAATACAGCGCAGGCTTTCATACCGAAACAGGCTTGTTGAATGATCTGTGCAATTATCATCAAAAAGATGTGGAACGTCGCTATACCGAATATGGGCCACACCGCGCCGATTTACGCTTAAAAACCCCAATGGGTGATGCCGATGTGGTGCTGTCACGTGGGCAGAAAAAGCTATTGATTATGGCATTAAAACTGTCACAGATTGCAATGCTGCATGCGTCTAATAAGGAAACTGTGGTATTATTAGATGATCTGACAGCAGAATTAGATTTAAGCGCACAACAACGTTTAATTGAACGATTAAGCCAATTGGGTAGTCAAGTTTTTATTACCACTTTAGATCATCAATCCGTGCAACAACACTTACAAGCGTTGTCGATTCCTTATCGCTTATTTCAGGTCGATCACGGAACGGTGCAGGCTGTTGAGCAATAATTTTTTTATCTTTTGATAGACCTATTTTTCACTAGGGAGAAACCATGAGTTCAGAAGATCAATCTGTCTCTACTACAGAACAAACCAATGAAAAGGCTTATGATTCCTCTAGTATCAAAGTATTGCGTGGCCTAGATGCTGTTCGTAAACGCCCAGGCATGTATATCGGTGATACAGATGATGGTACAGGTTTGCATCACATGGTGTTCGAGGTAGTCGATAACGCTATTGATGAAGCTTTGGCGGGTCATTGTGATGAAATTTTGGTGACTATCCATGAAGATGAATCTGTCAGCGTATCTGACAATGGTCGTGGTATTCCAACCGATATTCACCCTGAAGAAGGTGTTTCTGCGGCAGAAGTAATTCTAACAATTCTGCACGCAGGCGGTAAGTTCGATGACAACAGTTATAAAGTCTCGGGTGGTTTGCACGGTGTTGGTGTGTCGGTGGTCAACGCTTTATCGAGTAAACTTGAATTAACGATTAAACGCGCGGGTCAAATTCACCAACAGGAATACCGTCACGGTGATCCACAATATCCTTTAAAAGTAGTGGGCGACACTGAGCAATCAGGCACGACTGTGCGTTTTTGGCCAAGTGCTGAAACCTTTAGCCAAACCATTTTTAACGTAGATATTTTGGCGCGTCGCTTGCGTGAACTGTCTTTCTTAAACGCGGGCGTGCGTATTGTACTGCGTGATGAACGTGTCAATTTAGAACATATTTTTGACTATGAAGGTGGTTTGTCTGAATTTGTGAAATATATCAATGCAGGCAAAACCCATCTGAATGAAATTTTCCATTTCACGACACAGGCTGAAAACGGGATTACCGTAGAAGTTGCTTTGCAGTGGAATGATTCTTATCAGGAAAACGTACGTTGTTTTACCAATAATATTCCACAAAAAGATGGTGGAACGCACTTGGCAGGCTTCCGTGCTGCGCTGACCCGTGGTTTAAATAACTACATGGAAAGCGAAAATATTCTTAAAAAAGAAAAAGTTGTGGTATCGGGTGATGATGCACGTGAAGGTTTAACCGCGATTGTGTCGGTCAAAGTGCCAGATCCAAAATTCTCATCACAGACCAAAGAAAAATTGGTATCGAGTGAAGTGAAACCTGCTGTTGAGCAGGCCATGAATAAATCTTTCTCTGAATATTTATTGGAAAATCCGCAAGCGGCAAAATCTATCGCGGGTAAAATTATTGATGCAGCGCGTGCCCGTGATGCGGCGCGTAAAGCCCGTGAAATGACGCGCCGCAAGAGTGCTTTGGATATTGCAGGTTTGCCTGGTAAATTGGCTGACTGTCAGGAAAAAGACCCTGCATTATCTGAATTATATCTAGTCGAGGGTGACTCTGCAGGTGGTTCGGCTAAACAAGGTCGTAACCGTAAAATGCAGGCAATTTTGCCACTGAAAGGTAAAATCCTGAACGTGGAACGTGCCCGTTTTGACAAGATGATTTCATCGGCAGAAGTAGGTACTTTAATTACCGCTTTGGGCTGTGGTATTGGTCGTGAAGAATATAACCCAGACAAACTGCGTTATCACAAAATCATCATCATGACCGATGCTGACGTAGATGGTTCACACATTCGTACCTTGCTATTGACCTTCTTCTTCCGTCAAATGCCAGAATTGGTTGAGCGTGGTCATATTTATATCGCACAGCCACCATTGTATAAGCTGAAAAAAGGCAAGCAGGAACAATACATCAAAGATAACGATGCTTTAGAAACCTATTTAATTTCTAATGCGATTGATGAATTGGAGCTGCATGTGAGTGCTGATGCACCTGCAATTCGTGGTGAGGCTTTAGCCAAAGTCATTGCGGATTATCAAACTTCACAAAAGAGTTTGAGCCGTTTAACGCTGCGTTATCCTGCAAGTCTGTTGGATGGTTTATTAGAATTAGATGCCTTTAAAATTGATCAAGCAGCAGATCAGGCGTATGTACAACAATGGGGCGAGCAATTACGTCAAAGCATTGAACGATTACAGCCAGGTTTGCGTCCTGAATTAAGCATCGAACAGTTTGAAAAAGAAGATGCGGATGGTCAAAAATCTGCAACGTATTGGCCACGAATCACGGTATATGTGCACAACTTGCCCCATACTTATTTACTAGATACAGGTTTGCTGGGTTCAGCTGAATATGCACGTTTGCTGAAAAATTCAAAAAGCTGGTTTACGCTGCTTGAAGAAGGTGCGTATTTGGAAAAAGGCGAACGTAAAATTACGGTCAACAATTTCCATCAAGTGTGGCAACACATTTTGCAGGACTCGCGTCGCGGCATGATGATTCAGCGCTATAAAGGTTTGGGTGAGATGAATGCGGAACAACTTTGGGAAACCACGATGGACCCAGAAAACCGCAATATGTTGCAAGTCACCATTGATGATGCCATTGAAGCAGACCGCATGTTCTCTTGCTTAATGGGCGATGATGTAGAACCACGTCGTGCCTTTATTGAAGAAAATGCCTTAAATGCAGATATTGACGCTTAATTCGTCCAAATCATCCGCATAACCATAAGCACTCTACGGAGTGCTTTTTTATGTTTGGCTTTTGTTGTTGTCGTGATTCATCCAAATAACTTTTATAAAACTGACTTATTGTTCTGTCATGCTGAGCTACATTAAGCCAAAAATATAGGAGAATCATTAAGATGGATAATCAATTAGAACAAGCACGTGATGCATGGGTGAATGCTTTTTTTACTGGCAATGTGGAGCTGTTAGCACACTATGAAGATGAAGATTTTAAAGTCGTTTATACGGCAGAATCACGTGTGGAAAATCGTGAAACACGTTATGCCAACATTCAGCATGCAGTGAATAATGGTGTCTGGAAACCGATCAGACCGAATGTTGAATTAGAAGAATATGAGTTTGATCGTGAGCAGGTTAACTGTCGGATTCAAATTGGTTTGGCGGATGATCAAGGGTATATTCAAGAAATCTGGCGCTATATTCAGGGCTGGAAAATACAAGAATTATGTATTAGCAAAGCAAAAATTACTGCCGAGTAGCAGCGATTTTCTGTGAATCACTGAGATTCAATGACTCAAAATAACCATGAAAGAATGGATTGATTTGGCTTTAATTAGAGTTTTGAATTTAAAATAACAGTTAGTTTGAGTTGTGGATAACTAAGTTTTTTGCTTTTAAATTTAAATTGTAGATTTTGAATTTGGCGGATTCAAGCGGCAAGTGCAACAGTATAAAAACCAGACATAACTTCACTCGGTGTATACCAACCTAGGGTTTTTCTAGGACGATGGTTGAGTGCAAATTCTATCTGCTCTATTTGTTCGTTTG
>NZ_JBWKMK010000120.1:0-18224 GCF_056431365.1 Acinetobacter seohaensis | reverse complement strand
TTCCATTTTAGATATTTGTTTAAGATAAGATATAACTCATTGAGATGTGTCATAGTATTCGTCGTTAGAAAACAATTATTATGACATTATTTCAATGAGTTATCTATTTTTGTCGTGTACAGAGTAATTAAACATGAGCCTTAATTTATTTCCCCAATAAATTAAGGCAAAGCATAGACTTTGAAAATTACAATAATATGAATAATTTATGACAGCTAAATGCAATAAGATTCACTTGAAACATTTATAAAGTCAAAATGCTGGTATTTTCGAGCGCCTTGCGTAAGTAAGGATCTAAATCTTCTTGTCTTAATAACCATTGCACATAATCGGCAGGAAGGTCGGCAATTGCCGTACCACGATGTTTACCAAAATTGATAATTTGTGGAATACGTGCTTCTTCTGAGGCGATATAGAGTTCTTCAATACTTTGAATTTGTAGTTGATGAACTTCATGCATCAAAATATTGGCTGTTAAAATAATATCCATATCGGCACGATGCGCTTTTTTAATCATGTCACGCGCTTTTTCGCTGCCTTTGGTAATCATATAAATTAAAGCTGAAATATTGTGTGCTTCGGCGTTTGGCCATACGCGACGTGCAAGTGCCAAAGTGCAAATGGCTTTAATTTTAGAAGTATCCACACCACATTTTTCTAAAGCGCGAATATCGTAATCAATATTATGCCCAATGATATAGGTGGTTTCGGCAGGTAATTCAAAACTACTGTAATGCGGTTGATCAATTAAATCCGATTCTAAAATATGATGCACCGCCATCGCTGCGAATGAAATAGGCTCATCAACTTGATACAACTGATCGAAAATTTTACTTTTATCTAGACTGATTTTGCCATCTTGAATTTGAATGGGGGCGTAGGCAATCTCAATGGGTTGTCCATTTAAAGTATGGGTTTCAGTGTCGAGAATAATAGCCTGCATGTCCTGATTCGCTTGCGTCATTCAATAAAAATGCAATCTAACATTAGCCGCTGCGTATGACAAATTGAATTGAAATTTAATAGACAACTGTATATGTGATAAATTTACTGATTTTTACGTAAGTATTTAATTTTAAATAAAATACACTTGCATATTAATTATCCAAATCTTGCCTAATACGGTAAAGAAGCGTACAAATAAAGATTGCGAAGGATGCAATCAATAAGAATATGAAGATAAGGGTAAACAAATGAAAAAAATATGGTTAAGTGTGGCTTTGGCTAGTAGCAGTTTGTTTTTAACCGCCTGTAATGATGATCATGACGATACGAGTGTTGTGGTTATTGAAGATGGCATTCCGAAATATAATTTTAGTGCCCCTATCGTAAAAACAGAGCCTTATTTGGATCAGGGTGCCAATGCGAATAATGTTTTAGATACAGTAAGTGCCTCTAAAACATTGATGACTTATAAAATGTTAGGTGTAAATGGACAGGAAACTCAGGCAACTGCACTTGTTTTTACCCCTCAAACAGTTAAACCTGCGGGCGGATGGCCACTTGTAGTATGGGCACATGGCACAACAGGCGTGGCAGATGCGTGTGCACCGAGCCGTCAAGGTTTAAAAGGAAATGAATACTTCATTGCTAAACTATTGGCGGCAGGTTATGCCGTTGTTGCACCAGATTACGAAGGTTTAGGTGAGCCGAGCGGTAAAGAATTACACCCATTCTTAAATTTAAAAAGTGCAGCTTATTCGATTACAGATGCTGTTGTCGCTGCAAGCAAGCTTTTGGGTAATACGGCAGAAACGCGATGGAGTGTAGTTGGGCATTCACAGGGGGGGCATGCGGCTTTAGGTGCAGCACAGTATGCCTCACGGGCGCAGTTAAATTATAAAGGTGCCATAGCTATCGCACCTGCATCAAATTTAGCCTTGGTATTGGCGGGTGGTGAACAAAAAGCAGCTCAGGAGCCAGATGTAATAAAGAAAGTACAGACACTTGTACCATTAGATACGTTTACTGCTCTAATTGCTGCGGGGTTAAAAAATACTGCTCCAACCTTGCAATTTTCTGAAATATTTGTACCGCCAACAGATCAAGTTGCTGCTCAGGCAGAGTCTCTCTGTTATGAAACATTAGGTGAGAGTATAGCTCAGTCAATGCTAGAGCATGTGACGTCGGTTGGAAAATTGGATGGTTATCCGCGTACTCAACCGAATTTCATGACGACCATCCCTGAAGTTAAAGATTTCTTAACTAATAGCTCACAGCCGTTAAAAATGAAAATCAGCACGCCTATATTTATTTATCAAGGTACAGCTGATCTAATTGTACCGAAGCTAGCGACAGATTCCTTAGTTCAGTCAGCTCAAGGGATGGGAACTAAAATTCATTACGTCACTGATGAGGATTTACCTGTAGAGCAAAAATGGGATCATGGTTCGGTGTATGTGAATAATATGGATGAGATTGTTAAAGATGTGCAATCATTAATGCCTATTCAATAAGTCATTGAATTAATATAAAGATTGATTTGACCTGAAATAGCTCGTGTTTTATCTGAAGCATGAGCTATTTTTATGTAAAACTGAGCAAAGTTCATTCTCTCAGTTCACAAACTTTATGCTACAATACGCGCCAATCTTAGCACGGCTTAAAAGCCCTAAATTAATAGGACCTCGCTAATGTTTGCCAATATTTCTATTGCCGAATTTGATCCAGAATTAGCTCAAGCGATCACCAATGAAGATGCGCGCCAAGAAGCTCATATTGAGTTAATTGCTTCTGAAAACTACTGCTCACCTGCAGTAATGGAAGCTCAAGGTTCAAAACTTACCAATAAATATGCAGAAGGCTACCCAGGCAAACGCTACTACGGCGGTTGCGAATACGTAGATATTATTGAACAATTGGCGATTGACCGTGCTAAAGAACTCTTTGGTGCAGATTATGCTAACGTTCAACCACACGCTGGTTCACAAGCAAACTCTGCAGTTTACTTAGCTTTACTTAACCCAGGCGACACTGTGTTAGGTATGAGCTTGGCACATGGTGGTCACTTGACTCATGGTGCAAAAGTAAGCTTCTCAGGTAAAACATATAACGCTATCCAATATGGTTTAAACCCAGAAACTGGCGAAATTGATTACGAAGAAGTTGAGCGTTTAGCGCTTGAACACAAACCACGCATGATTGTTGCGGGTTTCTCTGCGTATAGCCAAATTGTAGATTGGCAGCGTTTCCGCGACATCGCAGACAAAGTTGGTGCTTATTTATTTGTAGATATGGCACACGTAGCAGGTCTAGTGGCTGCTGGTGTATATCCGAACCCTGTGCAAATTGCTGACGTAACGACTACTACTACACACAAAACATTGCGTGGTCCACGTTCTGGTCTAATTCTTGCGAAAGCAAACGAAGAGATCGAGAAAAAATTACAATCTGCTGTGTTCCCTGGTAACCAAGGTGGTCCATTGGTACACGCAGTTGCAGCAAAAGCAATTTGTTTTAAAGAAGCAATGGCGCCTGAATACAAAGCGTATCAACAACAAGTTGTTAAAAATGCGCAAGCGATGGCTGAAGTTCTTATTGAACGTGGTTATGATGTAGTATCTGGTGGTACGAAAAACCACTTGTTCTTGCTTTCTTTAATCAAGCAAGATATTACAGGTAAAGATGCAGATGCATGGTTAGGTGCTGCGCACATTACTGTAAACAAAAACTCTGTACCGAACGATCCACGTTCTCCATTTGTAACTTCTGGTATCCGTATCGGTACTCCAGCGGTAACTACACGTGGTTTTGGTGAAGCAGAAGTACGTGATCTTGCAGGTTGGATTGCAGACATTCTTGACAGCAAAGGTGACGAAGCTGTAATTAATACTGTAAAAGCAAAAGTTGAAGCTGTTTGCGCGAAATTCCCAGTTTACGCAAAATAAGCACAGCCTTGAGAAAAGCCCCTCAAGGGGGCTTTTTTTATGGATATAAAAAATTGATTTTTCGTTCAATAAGCTGAATTTCTGTTATAACTTAAGCGTATTGAATATGATTGTAGGCAAGCTGATGATGACAGTATTGTCGGAATGACAGGAATAAAAGTAAATGATTAGACCAAAGATTATTATTTCAGAACAAGATTTGCACCGTTTGGAAACGATGCTTGAGCATCAACCTAAATTGACGCCAACGATGCAACATCTAGAAGATGAATTGGCACGTGCTGAAGTGGTTGCGCCACAAGATGTACCGAATAATGTGGTGAGCATGAATGCCCGCGCATTGATTACCATTGCACCTGCAAAAGAACCGACTGAAATTACCTTGGTTTATCCGCATGACTTTAAAGGTGAGAAAGGGCAGGTGAATGTGGTTGCACCTGTCGGGACTGCCATTTTAGGTTTAGCTGAAGGTCAGGAAATTGAATGGCCACAGCCCGATGGTCATATGATGAAAGTCAAAATTGAGAAGATTTTGTATCAGCCAGAGCGTGAAGGTGATTATTTATAATCTGTTTATCATCCTGCGTTAGGAACATTGAAAGCCATGTTGATCATGGCTTTTTTATGCACTGGTGTTTTGAATCAGGCATCTTGTGACTGATGTTATGCGAATCTATAAAAAAGCATTTAAGCAGATCGAAATAAAAAATTGCAAAATATTACATGACCTTAGCCGAAAAACACGTACTATAAAATCATGTAAAGAGGGTTGTGATGGTCTATGGCTCAGTTTGAAGTGTTACTGCCTTTGCAAGAGATTACGGTGGATCGTGCAGAGCTTTTGGCGATTCAACGCAATGATTTAGTTCCGTTGTTGAATGATCAATATCGTCTAAATCATTATGCAGATCAGGTGATTCAAGCGCAGTCAGTTTTATTGGATGGGGTGGATCCACATTTAACTCAGCAATTGAGTGTGACCATTGAGCAGTTGATTCAGGCGCTTGGCAAATCTAAAAAAGTGTTAAAGCAACGTAAGTTTAATGCACTACAAAAGTGGCTAGGCATAGATTTGGAATATGGCGCGGGGCAAGTGCAATATTATAAAAACCTAGATCATTTATTAGGACAAGCAGATCGTTTAAGCCAAAAGCTGCAAATCGAAATTCAGAAATCACAATCACGTTTTCAGCAGTTGGTTGGTTTGCGTGAGCAAATGGCGAAATACATTCAAGCTGCCGATGAGTTTTTAGTGGAATATCCACGATTTGTGCGCAATCAGCATCCTTTGGATAATTTTAGCGAACGACTGGCCAAGAAAATTTATAGTTTAAAGACTTTGCAAAGTAGTAATGATATTGCGATTACTCAAATGCAACTTTCACAGCAACTCTCTTTTAGTTTGTTAGATCGCTTTAAAGAAGCGCAGCAGGTACTCATTCCTGCATGGCAATATCATGTCAAACAAAGTCAGCAAAGTGGCTCACACAGTCAGCTAGAAAAGCTGGATCAAAGTCGTGAGCATTTAATTAAGACATTAAGAAAATCCTTAGAAAAACCTGCGCAATCATAAGGCATGGTTTTGATTAGATAGAGGCGAAATATGACAACTTCTGAACAACGCAACGTCGCTGTGCAAGTGAGTGATGAACAGACTCAGCAACAATTTCAGCAACTCAATTTGCAGGAAATTGGCTTACAGCCTGATGACTTTCAGGAGGTGCTGGCTGCGCGTAAAGAATTAAGCGATCTTAGCCATCATTCGGTTGCAGAATATGGCAAAAATATCGCCACTAAAACGTCAAGTTATACCGATGAGCTTTTAGGTTTGGTGCAAAATAAGGATTTGGATGTCACAGGGCAAAAGCTGAATCAGGTGGTGCAGGTTGCACAGCAGTTAAATACCAACAGTATTTTAAATCCAAACAAAAGCAGTGGCTTTTTGGGTGGTTTATTCAATAAGTTAAAAGGCGCTAAACAAAGTTTTGATCAAAACTTTAACAGCACCAAAGCGCAAATTGATAGTCTGGTCACAGAAATTGAAAGCTCACAAAATGGTTTAAAAAACCGTGTAGATACACTGGATAAAATGTTTCATGGTGTGCAAGATGAATATAAACAATTGGGGATTTATATTGCAGCAGGTAAGTTAAAACAGCAGGAAATTCAGCAGCAAATTTCTGAATTTTCCGCGCAGCCGCAGGATCAGACCACGACTCAAAAAATTTATGATTTCAATCATCTTGCTAATAATTTAGAAAAGCGGGTGAGTGATTTGCAGGTGTTGCAACAATCTGCCATGCAAACTTTGCCGATGATTCGGATTATCCAGTCCAATAATTTAATGTTGGTCGATAAATTTTATGCGATTAAAAACATTACCTTACCTGCGTGGAAAAACCAGATTAGTTTGGCGATTTCTTTAAATGAGCAGAAAAACAGTGTGCAACTGGCCAACAGTATTGATGATGCCACCAATGAATTGCTGCGCCGTAATGCAGATTTATTGCATCAAAACTCGGTTGATACTGCCAAAGCCAATCAGCGTTCGGTGATTGATATTGAAACCCTTGAACACGTACAAAATACCCTCATTAAAACAGTGAACGATGTGATCCAGGTACAAAAAGAAGGCATGCAAAAACGTGCAGAAGCGACTACGCGTTTGCGAGCCTTACAGGAGAATCTGAATCAATTGGTGATTGGTTCAAGTCAACAGTCTGGTCAATAAATGCATTTTGACAATGACTTCATTTAATCTGAAATTTACCTGATAAGGAGTCGGATTTGCCCCCACTTGATGAATATGCCATTCAGCCACAGCAGCTAAAAACAGGTGTTGTGGCATTACAGCAGCGTCAAAAAAAGCTCAGTTTTTTGGCTGTGCTGTCTATGACGGTGGTGCTTATATCGGCAATTGGCTTTTTTATTCAGCAAGATGTGATTTATAGCTTCTTTGGTTTAAGCACTGAAGTTCAGCAATTACACATGCCTGCAAGTGTCGATGCGACTTTGGCAAATTTAGGGCAGCAACCTGATTATTTTTTCAGTTTGTTGAACTGGTTGGGTTGGTTGATTTTAAAACTGTCGGTGTCATTTATTGGTGCATTCGTTCTAGTTCATCTACTCAAGAAAATTCGTTTTTTTTATATTCGCTTTCAGTCCTTTGTTTTGAAATTTGTAGCTTGGTTGCTGAGTTTTATTTTACTTTGGTCGGCATTGAGTTATGTTCAGCATGACCGACAAGATGATACACAGCAGGTATATGCCAAAATTGTGCATTATGAAAAGCACATTCAAGAAAGTGAATTGGCGCGTTATTTACAAAATGCAGAAATGGCAGCACCTGTTAAAGCCTATTTGTTGGCGCAAACGGCATTGATGCATCATCCCGCAGATAAAGATGCAGCCATTCCGCAAGTGTTGACCTTGGTCAAAGCAGAGCAGCAAGATCCGCAATTTTTACATTATGGCTTTAAACCTGAACAATTATGGACGATGCAGCAGCAAGTTTATGGCAAAGCTTTAACGCCTATGGCGCAAAGCGTACATAAGCAAGTGCAGCAAGCACAGCAATTAAATACGCTGGTTTATTATATGAATCTCGCGGTTATGGCGCTTATGTTAATACTGTCTGCGGTACTCTGGTTTTTATCGCGACATTTACAGCAGCGTATTCTGCGGATTCAACAACAACTTGAATAAAAAATGATTAGGCTCAATTGCTTAAGGCAGACATTCAGTTTTTATGTTAATGTCTAAATTGAATAGCTTTAGGTATTTTAAATGAAATAGTAAGCTTGAAACTCACTATCATTTAAAAAAACGATCATAAATATAAAAATAAACCGTTTCCCCTATGTAACTATTTTTCGTAAGATGACATCAACAAATAAATTTACTCCCTTGGAGACGTTAGCCATGTTAGACCAAAATACTTCTACACAACTTAAAACTTTATTAGAACGTCTTGAAAGCCCAATCGAGCTTGTCGCGACTTTAGATGGTTCTGATAAATCTGCCAAAATTAAAGAATTGGTTGAAGAAATTGCGGCACTTTCGCCACAAGTTACTGCGCGTTTTGACGGTAACAACGCACGTGCACCAAGTTTTGGGATTGCAAAAGTAGGTGAGCAACCGCGCGTATTCTTCGCAGGTTTACCAATGGGGCACGAGTTCACTTCATTAATTTTGGCGTTATTGCAAACTTCAGGTTATGCACCAAAAGTATCGGATGAAGTATTAACGCAAATCAAAGAATTGAATCTTTCATCTCACTTTGATGTGTTTGTATCGTTGAGCTGCCACAACTGTCCAGATGTAGTACAAGCTTTGAACCTCATTGCGATTTACAACCCTGGCACAACAGCAACCATGATTGATGGTGCATTCTTCCAAGAAGAAGTTGAGCAGCGCAAAATTATGGCTGTGCCTATGGTATTCCAAGATGGCAACCACATTGGTCAAGGTCGTATGACTTTGGAAGAAATTGTAGCGAAATTAGATACAGATTCTGCGAGCAAAGATGCAGCGAAACTGAATGCCAAAGAGGCGTTTGATGTCTTGGTAATTGGTGGCGGCCCTGCAGGGAATACATCTGCAATCTATGCAGCTCGTAAAGGTATTCGTACAGGTATTGTGGCTGAGCGCATGGGCGGTCAGGTGATGGATACCATGGATATTGAAAACTTTACTTCTATCCAAAAAACACAAGGTCCAAAGTTTGCGGCAGAAATGGAAGCGCATGTGCGTGAATACGATGTAGATATTATGAATCTACAAAAAGTATCTGCCATTAAAGGTGCTGATGAAACTGGCAATGGTTTGGTCGAAGTGACTTTGGAAAATGGCGCAACACTTGAATCGAAAACGGTGATCTTGTCTACAGGTGCACGTTGGAGAGAAATGAATGTACCTGGTGAAGCAGAATACCGTACCCGTGGCGTGGCGTACTGCCCACACTGTGATGGCCCGTTGTTTAAAGGCAAACGTGTTGCAGTGATTGGTGGTGGTAACTCAGGTGTAGAAGCAGCGATTGACCTTGCAGGGATTGTAGAGCATGTGACTTTGGTAGAGTTTGATACTAAATTACGTGCAGACCAAGTCTTGCAAAACAAATTGAACAGCTTGCCAAATACTACTGTAATTACCAATGCATTATCGACTGAGGTGATTGGTGATGGCGCACAAGTGACTGCATTGAAATATAAAGACCGTGCGACAGATGTTGAGCATACTGTTGAACTTGCAGGAATTTTCGTACAAATTGGTTTATTACCAAATACGGACTTCTTAAAAGCGTCAAAAGTAGAGCTGACGAATCGTGGTGAGATTGTGATAAATGAGCGCAATGAAACCAATGTAAAAGGTGTATTTGCGGCAGGTGACTGTACAACTGTACCGTACAAGCAAATCATCATTGCAACAGGTGAAGGCGCGAAAGCATCACTTTCAGCATTTGATTACATCATCCGTTCAGGTCAATAAGTCTGAACGAATACATCTGAATACGCGGATTAACCATCCTTAAATTGTATTCGCTAAAAAGATAGCGCCTGAGTTCCCCAATACTCAGGCGCTATGTTCAGTAAAGTGCGTTATCGCACAGTATTAAAAGTTTATTTATTCTATTTTTGGTTTTAAGAACTGGGTCGGCTAACAACTCAGTTCTTTTTTTATTTTTTAGCATCCAGTTTGATTTACTGTAGTTGGATTTATCTCAGTCTAATTAGCCTTATTATTTTGTCCAAATAAATTCAGCTGATTAAACTTGTCCTTCAGTTGCTCTTTGGTTTCGACATGCTCAGGATGCGGAATAATACATTCAATTGGGCAGACTGAAACGCAGGTTTGATAGTCATAAAACCCAACACATTCTGTGCAACGCGCCACATCAATTTCATACACCTTTTCACCCTCATAAATTGCTTCATTCGGGCATTCGGGTAAGCACATATCGCAATTGATGCATTGGTCGGTAATCAGGAGTGCCATCGCAATACTCGCTTAGTTTATTGCCACTTAGTTGGCTTGATAAGCCAACGATGAGGCAGAAATATCTGCAGTCGAATTTGGTAAGTTGCGAATCAGCAGGGCATAACGCATATCGACATCTGCAGGTATAGGGATTTCTACAATATGCCCTGAACCTTTGGCATCTTCAATCAGATTGCCTTTTTTATCTTTAATTTCAGTTAAAGTGAAATAGATATTGCCTTGTGGCATCATCAATTCTAGAGAATCGCCCACTACAAAACGGTTTTTTACATCAATTTTAATGTAGTCACCATTACGTTCTAAGACTTCACCACAAAATTGCTGATGATCAAAACTTGATGAACCTGTTTCGTAGTTTTGGTATTCGCTGTGCACATGACGACGCAAGAAACCTTCGGTATAACCACGGTTAGCTAGACCTTCTAATTGAGTCATTAATGCAGGGTCAAATGGTTTGCCTGCAAGCGCATCATCAATCGCTTTACGGTAAATTTGTGCAGTACGTGCGCAGTAGAAATAAGATTTGGTGCGACCTTCAATTTTTAGTGAATGGATGCCCATTTTAGTTAAACGGTCAACGTGCTGCACTGCGCGTAAATCTTTAGAATTCATAAAATAAGTGCCGTGTTCATCTTCTTCGGCAGCAAACATATCTTCGTCATTACGTTGTAATAACACAGGCTCGTTAAATTGATGCTGTGCCTGCATGTGTTGTTCATCTGCATCGGCAGTTTCAGAAAGATTTTTGACAGGAATTACGTCACCTGTTTCATCTTCTTTTGCATCGTGAATTTTATATTCCCAACGGCAGGCATTGGTACATGCGCCTTGGTTGGCATCACGTTTATTCATATAGCCTGAAAGCATGCAACGACCTGAATAGGCCATGCACAGCGCACCATGCACAAATACTTCAATTTCCATGCCAGGCACGTTGTTTTTAATTTCTTCAATTTCATCAATCGACAATTCACGCGAAAGAATGACACGGGTTAAACCCATATTTTGCCAGAATTTCACCGTTGCCCAGTTCACCGCATTGGCTTGTACCGATAAATGTACAGGCATGTCGGGGAAATTTTCACGCACCATCATAATCAGACCTGGGTCAGACATGATCAGCGCATCGGGTTGCATGGCAACCACAGGTTCTAGGTCACGAATAAAGTTTTTGAGTTTGCTGTTATGCGGTTGGATGTTCACCACCACATAAAACTTTTTGCCTAATTCATGTGCTTCTTGAATACCAATTGCTAAGTTTTCATGATCAAATTCGTTATTACGCACGCGCAAACTGTAACGCGGCTGACCTGCATAGACTGCATCTGCACCATAAGCAAAGGCATAGCGCATGTTTTTTAAAGAACCAGCAGGAGAGAGAAGTTCGGTGACGTGGGAAATGGTCATGATCAAAAAGCAATAGCAGAAATATGGCTTTATTGTATGAATCTAAATTTAGGATTCAACCTAGTAAATAGCTCGGGATTCAGAAGAAAACTTGTGCTGAAACGCTGGGGCTAATCTTGATATAGAAAGTTCCTCATCCTGAGCTATACAAAACGCACGAGAAGGGACTTTCAATACCAATTTGAAAGATTGCTTATAATCAATTTCTGATGGATGAAAGCGTGTTAACGTACACGTTGCCCATGTTTATCAATCACCACTTCACCATCTTCTTTGCTGAAGCTTTTTAATTGTGGTTGAGTGAGCAAGTCTAAGACCAGTTCAGAGGGGCGGCATAGTTTCACACCTAACTCGGTCACGACAAATGGACGATTAATTAAAATCGGATGCTCGACCATCAATGCAATTAATTCCGCATCGCTGTGTGAGCTACCTTCAAGTTGCAACTGTTCGTATGGTTCTACATTTTTGCGGATTGCATCGCGCACGCTTAAACCTGCTTGTTGAATCATGCTAGTAAGTTCAGCTTGTGTAGGTGGGGTTTTTAAATATTCAATAATTTCAGGTTCTTGTCCTGTATTACGAATTAATTCTAAAGTATTGCGTGACGTTCCACAGGCAGGGTTATGAAAAATTTTGATGGTGTTGCTCATGCGTAGTGACTCGTTTTAGGTCGATAAAATTTCAATATTGCATTTATATATGGGTATGCGTATATTCGCAACAGTTAATATTGAAGTGCAGATAAAAAATGAATCAAACTGATTTTTTTAAATGTTTGTCAGACCCAACCCGACTGGACATTCTGAAATTGGTGATGGCTCAACACAATATTTGTGTATGCGAATTGACAGAACAATTGCAGTTAAATCAACCGAAAATATCACGTCATTTGGCGTTGTTACGGAATTTATCTATTTTGCTAGATCAACGTCAGGGGCAGTGGGTGTATTACCGTTTGAACCCAGATTTACCCGAATGGGCGTTTGCTGTTTTAAATATTATCGCGCAGCAAGATGTCAGCCCGATGACGCACATCAACCCTACAATTGCAACACATTGCGAGTAAGCACATGGCACAGTCCAAACTTTCTTTTTTAGATCGTAATCTGACCTTATGGATTTTTATTGCCATGGGGCTAGGTGTTGCGATTGGCGTGGTATTTCCTGCAGTATCGGCAAGCTTAGATCAAATGAGTGTGGGAACAGTCAATCTTCCCATTGCGATTGGTTTGATTTTGATGATGTATCCACCATTGGCAAAAGTCGATTACGCAGCTTTGCCAGAAGTGTTTAAAGACCGCCGAACCTTGTTGTTGTCTTTGGTACAAAACTGGTTGATTGCTCCGTGTTTGATGTTCGCTTTGGCGATTATTTTCTTGCAAAACTATCCTGAATATATGACAGGTTTGATTTTAATTGGTCTGGCACGCTGTATCGCGATGGTCTTGGTCTGGAACAACTTGGCTTGTGGTGATAACCAATACGTGGCTGCATTAGTTGCGTTTAACAGTATTTTTCAGATTGTATTCTTTAGTACTTATGCATGGCTGTTTCTGAGTTTCTTGCCGCCGTATTTTGGCGTGGCAGGACAAGTGATTGATGTTGGTTTTTGGACAATCACCCAAGCTGTTTTAATCTATTTGGGTATTCCTTTTTTGATGGGCTTTTTAACACGCTTGATTTTAGTGAAAAGCAAAGGCTTAGATTGGTATCAAACGTCTTTTTTACCCAAAATTAGCCCATTTAGTCTGTTGGCATTGCTATTTACCATTGTGGCGATGTTCGCACTAAAAGGCGCAGAAGTACTGAGCTTGCCGATGGATGTTTTACGCATTTCCATTCCATTGATTATTTACTTCGTTGCCATGTTCTTTATTAGCTTCTTTATGAGCAAATGGATGGGCAATGATTATCCACGGACGACCGCCATTTCCTTTACCGCAGCAGGGAATAATTTTGAATTAGCACTTGCTGTTGCCATTGCAACGTTTGGCTTGGCTTCTCCCGCTGCATTTACCACGATTATTGGCCCTTTGGTTGAAGTGCCTGTGTTGATTGCTTTGGTGAGTGTGTCTTTATGGCTGCGTAAAAAGTTTTATCAAAATGAGTCGATTGTCAGTTCAAAGTAATTTTCTTCATTTTGAGGTTTAAGATAAAAACATGGGCATGCGTTGCCCATTTTAGTTTTAAGAGTATGCAGCATGGTATTACCCAATATTGATTTAGATTTATTGCCTACACCAAGTTTTGAACAGGTGCAGGCAAAGCCGTTGAACCATCCGCCACGTATTTTATTGATGTACGGTTCAAACCGTGAGCGTTCTTATAGTCGTTTGGCGGTACAAGAAGCAGGCAGAATTTTGGAGCACTTTGGTGCTGAGGTAAAAATTTTCCATCCCAAAGGTTTGCCTTTACCTGAAGATGGCGATGCTTCACATCCCAAAGTTCAAGAGCTGCATGAATTGTTGGCGTGGGCAGAAGGTATGGTTTGGTGTAGCCCAGAACGTCATGGTTCATAGTGTATATATGGTTGTATGGAATTTTAAAGCATAGTAAAATCCATATGGAATCTATAGATTATTTACTATGCGCCCCCAAACCCATACCTACAATTCAAAAGCTCACATTGAGTACATTGAAAATTTTACTTATACCTATGCAGAGCCTAATTGTAGAGAACACTCCGACAAAAGCATTTACTGTGTGCGAATGCCAGTAATCATTCAAAGTGATAACAAGGTTTGGGAGTTAGGAAGTGTATATATACAGTCTTTATTGATTGAAAAGTCATTAACACAGTCAAGTATAGAATCAACGGCAAATGCTTTATTAGATTATTTGAGATTCATAGAACATAATGATTTAGATATTTTGCATTTTCCCGCAAGTGAACCCGAAAGAGTTACATATAGATATAGAGCATTCTTATTAAGTCAAATTCGTCAATCAAAAAAACGTCCTAGCACTAATAATCAAAAAATCCATAAGGTTGTTCAGTTTTATAAATTTTGCATTAAAAACAAGTTATTCTACAAAGATAGTCTGCGAAACTTACCGTATGAAGAAATTGAAAAAAGAATAACTTTTACTACGGAAGTTGGAGTAACAAAAGAAAAAATAGTTCAAAGTACAAATTTGAGTATTACTGTACCTCGAAAACATCACTCTGCTAATACTATTAAGGATGGTGGTGTACTACATCCTTTATCTGATAATGAGCAAAATTTTGTCAAGCAATACCTAAGAGATAATGCTAGTAGAGAATTTCAGTTAATGTGCTATTTAGCATTATATACTGGTGCTAGATTGCAAACCGTCTGTACAATTAGAGTTCATCATATTAAGTCTTTGAAAGATAAAAAAACTGATCCATTTGATAATACCTACACCCTAGAGGTTGGTGGAAATACTACTATTGATACTAAATTTGGTATATCAAATATTATTAAAATACCAATTGAGTTAGTGGATGAATTAATAAAATATACTGAATCAAAAGCTTGGAAAGATAGAGCCAAATTAAGTTATTATGGCAACACTACTAACAATTATATATTTCTTACAGCTAGAGGAAGTTCTTACTACACTAGCATACAGGAAATAGAGGATAGACGAATTAGCCAAAGTTTAAAGGGATTTAAACCAAAGCGCGGACTTTCAGTTAGCATTCATATAAGCCAAATGTTAAAAAAAATAAATAAAGAAGACATCAAGATAAATCCATTTTCTTTCCATGATCTACGAGCTACTTTTGGATTAAATACCTTAAAAATTTTAATTCGTAATGGCTTCAAACCTGATACAGCTTTGATGTATCTCAAAGAGCGTATGGGGCATAGGTATATCAGTACGACAATGAGATATTTAGAATATACTGAATTTTCTGAAAATGTAATTAGTGCGAATACTGATCTATCAGAAGCATTAAACCAATTTAGTGATAGATAATTATGAATACATTAGTAGAATTTTATGTAGATCGCCCTGTAGTTTTTATTCAAACTGAACAGTTTTCAGATATTAGCTCGCTACCTGAATATCAATTTAGAAATCTCGTAGTTATTGGGAAAAATAGCAGAGGTAGAGAGGCATATTTTGACTTTGGAGCTTTATGTTATAAGAAAAAAAAGGATTCAACGGCTAAGACACATAGTTGTAAGGTAGTATATTCGAGTTTTGTTGAGTTTTTAGAACCTGTATTAAATGCATATACAAAAAATAAGTTGAGTAAAGTTGCAGCTACATCAACCCATAGTTATATTTCTAAATTAAGAAAATTTGTAAAATATTATTATGAAAATTTAGAAAGTTTAGATTTCAATAATTATGAACAGTGTCGTAAAGCGTATGAGAAATATACTCAAAGTCTGATTATAAAAAAATCTCAACTATTGGCTTCTGAAAATAAGAATGGTCTTGCTTCATTAGCTCAACAACAACACGTATTTGCTGAATTAATATGTTTTTACCATAATTTAGAGGTAGGAAATTTTAAGAGTTCCTTTATTATTCTTAAAACAACTCTTGATTATAATGGAATTAATCCAGTATCTATAGAAGATTTAAGTTATTTTTACGAAGTTAATAAAAGAATATTTTATACGTTAAAAGAATTTCTAATGAAAGGGAAGAAATTTCCATTTGTTTTTGATGATAATTTTATTAATTCAAAATTTTATATTTATCCAAAAAACAGTAGTTGGTTGGCTTTAGACTCTTATTTTTATGCAGATGATGGGGAATTATTAAGTAAATCAGAGTTCAAAAAAAGAATTAAAAATGTAAATCAAGGTTTTAGGAACATGGGTATTGAGGGTTTTAGGAAATACTTGCAGGCTTGCTATAATAGTATTTTTAATGCTTGCAATGACACTAATCCAAAAACAATAGCTAAAGCTAGATTGATTAATTATGCTGTATCAGCATTTGTAATGTGTTTTTATTGTGAATCATCTATTAACCCTTCACAAATTTATGAAATGGTAATGGATGATTTATCAAACTATGAAGATTCTATAAAAGGATATAAGGTAGTTGCAATCAAGCCGAGAGCAAAGTACAAGGAAATTGAACTCATAATCGGTGTAAAAATGCTGCCATTAATAAAAGCATATAAAGAATTTAGGAATTGGTGCTTTGATCTTGTAGATAATGGGGGTATAGATAATATTGTATTTTGCTTAGACACTAAGCTTGGCTCCACAAATAATCCATTTGAAAAAGTTTTACCCTATTCAGGTACATCAACAAGAAATTACATGAGAATCGTGAATTTGTACCTCCCTCAAGTTAAATGGCTTCCACCTACTGTTATCAGAAAATCAGTAGGTAATTTCATTCTTAATGAAACCAATAGTTCTGTGATCGCTGCACAAAAACTTGGGAATACTCCAAAAGTATTTAATCGGTCTTATGCTCAAGCCACTGATAAAGAATTTCAAGAGCAAGTTACGGATTTCTTTACAAATATTCATAATCAGATTGCTAGAAAATACAGGAAAAATGGCGACTTAATTGACGTTAATATCAACCTCAATGCCAAGCAAATACCTGTTGGTGGATGTGTCGAAAACACGCCTAAACTTCATTCAGGCTTTACTGATGACTTGGAAACACCTAATTGTTCTAATCCATCTTCATGTTTATTTTGTGAAAACTATGTTGTGCATTCAGATGAAGAAGATATACGGAAATTAATGTCTTTAAAAAAGATATTATCTATGTCTGATAAAACAGATGAAGCCATTATAGTAACTAACCGTATTAATGAGATATTTACGATTCTCCTGGATAAACACCCTGAAACAAAGAATATATTTATTAATGTTGCTACATCAGTAAATGATGGTGATTTTGATGAATATTGGAAAGATCATCTTAACTTATTATTGGATTTAGGGGTAAGCTTCTATGATTAATAAAAATATAAAAAATAATCATATTATTGATTTATACAATAGGTATCCTAATGAAAATACACCAGTTTCCTTTGATAAAGAAGGTAATGTTTTAAGTGTTTTTAAGGATGATGTTTGGGACTTGAGTGCGATTCAGTTAGGTTATTCTCATACAAATGTTTTAGACTTTACAAAAGAAAAAACTGGTTTAAACTCTGATACACTATATCATTTAAAGTTAATTGTTTATTATGATTATTTTTGTGTCAAAAAAATAAAAGATACAGTATCATTTAGAACCATACTTTTAAAATTTAGAAAATATAAACTTATTGCTTCAACATTTAAAGGCAATAATTCCAGTTTTTTAAATATAAGAAAAAATGGTATTGCTCAACAAAAATTATTATCTTATCTATCTTTAAGTAAGCGACAAACCGTTAGGAAATATTTTTCTACTTTTCATAATATTAATGCGGTTGGTGCATTTTTTGAGATTGAAGGATTTGGTTTTGATGATCAATTAATTCATAAAACTTTACAACTTTCAGATAAAGCTTTAACAACAGTAAATCAAACAATTCTAATACCTACTCGTATTTATTATGAATTTATTAGATCAGGATTAAATGTATTTGAAAAATTTCATAATTCATTGGATTCATTGAGAAATATTTTTTTAAATGGTCACTATTTTTTAAATTTAAGAGCTTCAAGGACAAGAACTCCTAGTCCTAGCCTTTTTAGGAAGTTTATTGAAAAGTATAATCTTGAACAGTTTTCTGATGATTTTAACATTACGAGTGCTTCTTCCCTTCTGACTCGAATAGTGCAAATACAAACTATTGGTTTTATGCTAGTTGCATGTTTTAGTGGTATGCGTAAATCAGAAATTTTAACATTGAGACGGCTTTGTTGCACAAACCTAGCCTATAAGGTTTATTCAGTCCTATAATTTCAAAATGAATAAACCTACTCCTAAAACTTATCGTACAACCAACTGGTCTTCCTATAATCGCGCTCTCATTAATCG
>NZ_JBWKMK010000119.1:0-14499 GCF_056431365.1 Acinetobacter seohaensis | reverse complement strand
GCAAGAGATGCGATGGATGTCTGATTATTTGTAGTCATAAATTTAAGTCCCCACTTGTTTCTAAGTGGGGACTAAATTAAGGCTTATAGGATGAATTCAGAAGGTGTGTTCAGCGGACGCTTACGCTTGATAACTCCATAGATATTGAAGTCGCGTTAGAAATGACATATGAATATTTTAATGCCCCTACTCGATCAATTGATAGATTAAGTACACTGGTTAATCATCGCATCAAACTAGCACACCCTCGAATTCAACTGCTCCCATTTTTGAAATACTCTAGATTTTTTAAAAATTATGCGGCTTTAGTAGAGGCAAAATGTCATGTTTATACGCCTAGCAATGAAGGCTGTACTATCGATATCACAAGAGCTGAATTAAAACTTGTTTTAGGTATTACTCATAAAACACTCGGTCATTGGATCGATCAAGACTTTCTAAAACTCGGAGAGAGCCAACATTATTATGGCTCCATTCAGAGCCATTTCATTGAAGAATTTCTAACAATAAGCCAATATGAACCCTTATTACAAAAACCCCTTATGAGGAAGACTCTATCCTCTCCTAAGCAGTTAGATTTAAAAGAAATCGCACAACAGCTCAATATACACTACGAAACTGCACGAAAATTAACAAACATGGGATGGTTCGATTTGGATCAACTTTGTAATGATGCAAAAGCAGCTAAAGGATATTCCTTTATAAAGCTAGAAAATTTCCAAAACGAATATATTCTTGCCTCAACACTCGCAAAGAAGCTAGACCTTAATCCTACAAATTTCGTTGAAAAGCTAGCAAGCATAGGAATTACTCCTATACATGGACCGCATATCGATGCCACCCCAATAAATATCTATCTTAAGCGCTCCGTTAATCATCTAAGAGATTATGATTTTGATGAAATAACTCAATATCCAACTCGCACAGGCAGGCCTAAAAAAGACGCTACCCCACTAGAAAAAAAGCAAGATTTTTTCTCATTAAATGAAGCAGCAGAACACTTAAACATTAGTCCCAATAAAGTTTCTGTTTTGATTAAAAAAGGGATCCTTATCAAAGATGTCAATTATCCCTTGTCTATTAGAATTCCTAAAGTGTCTGTACTTAAACTAAAGCATAAATTGCTGAGTGAAAACTCAATATCTACTGAGCAAGCTGCAAGACTACTCAATTGCTCAGTGAATTGGTTAGGTAAGTATTGGTGCAAATCTGGTTTTTTGACGATAGAAAATCTGGTGTATTGGAAACTCGTTCAGCAAAAAGATGTCGATGAAGTACTTAAGTTGAAAGAAACCTATATGACAGGAGCTGAAGCCAGTAAATTACTAGATATGCCTCACTCACATATCACCAATTTACAAACTCAGGGACTGATCCAACCTATTTATCTTGGAACAGGAACTCCCATCCGTCTTTTTAAGAGATCAGATGTTCAACGAATAAAGCGCAGAAACTTATAAAAAGCTATGTTGAATTCCGTAATGAGTGTGAATTGGATAGGTATGTCAATGCACACTTATTTTAAAAACTTACTAAAGATACTTTGATGCATAATCTTGGCTCAAAGCTCTGGCATCCGCTAATGCATTATGAGGAATTGTGGAGTTTTTTGTACTAAGTGATAAATCGAGCAAAAAGCCTAGTACTGGCACGTTGATACATTGCCCCTGTCCCAATAGCAAAATGCGGTTAAACAACTCTATATCTGAAGGATAATCAGCCACGATCGTGATGCTGCCATCCTCTTGATTATTCACTTCCCATAAGAAACTACATAGTTTATCAACCAACTCCCACATAGGAATGATGGATTGCCCTAAAATTGGCATGACATGTTGCAAAACAAAGGGGGTTGGATTTTTGCATCCAACTGTCTCATAAAACTCATATTTACCATCAATGGATACCAAGCCTAATGAAATTAGTTCACCGGTACCTTGATCATGCCAGCCGTTAAATTCACAATCTAAAAAAAGATTCATTTATCACCACATAATTTATATACGTAAAGTCTAAAATAACTTCAAATATTTTGGTTGATTAATAATCATAGCCGTTAACTCTATCTTTACATATAATTCTAGATGGTAGATTTTTCACAGCTCCTCTTTGCTGCATACCTTCTTCTTTAATTTTTTCTTTATATATTAGCTGAATAGCCTAGCTGCCATATTATCTAACAATTCCTTTCTTGATTACCAATCTGGCATCACTTGGCTCATAAGCTGATAAAACCTCTCACTATGGTTATGTTCAGCTAAATGAACAGTTCGTGCAGTATCACATAATCAATACATTGATTCGGTGCTTTAACCAGATAGGGATTTAAAACAAGTGTCCCTTGAGTTTTTTACTCAAAGTTAAGACTTTGTTCTGTTTTGTCGGCGCATGTTTTCTACAGCCAGTGCAAAATCGGCATTGGTGACGTCTTCCTGCCAGCGAGACCAGAAATCAATTGTTGCGCTCAGTGGTTTTTCAGTCGGAGGATCAATTTTAATTCTACTCGGCAGAAGTACCGAGTCACCAACAACCATGGCTTCCCCAACATCCATGATGGGTAATGCTTCTAAGAGGCTTTCTAAGCTTTCGGGTAGTAATTTCCGAACAGTTGCTTGGTCATCCGCATTTGTTAAACGCAGTGAAATGATGTTGTTACACTGGCTGAGAATGGTGGCACTCACATCTGAAGGTCGTTGACTTACAATCATGAGTGCAACGCCATATTTCCTGCCTTCTTTAGCTATCTTCTCAAATGCTTCGACCGCTCTACGTTCAACTGGGTTGCCTTCCTTTCTTGGCAGATATAGGTGAGCTTCGTCACAAATAAAGGCAACTGGTCTGCGACTATTTGGATCAGTCCAGAATTGAACCTGATAGATAATACGAGCAACCAGTCCTATGATGACTGGCAGTATGTCAGCAGGAACCTCTGAGAAGTCGATTACTTTTATGCTTTGCTTTTGATTGCCAAAACCCATCAGTTTTTCAGCAATCATACTCAATGAGTCGTATTGGTTGTATTTGTCCGGGCTATTGAATAAGAATCCATAGCGACGGTCATTCAAGCGGCTGGCCATGCGAACTAACAATCTAGAAAATTCGCCATTGAATGGGCCGTTTTTGGGGCCTCGTGATCCTTCAACCTTCTCTTCGTTTAGATATTTTAGCTTTCCAATAACTTCATGTAAGGAGTATGGGATCGGACTGTCTAGAGTAAAAGACTGCAATAGATCGGTCCGACCATTCGCTTTTAAGAATGTTTTCTTTTGCTCTGTTATGGCATCTTGCACAACCACCACTTGGTTATGTGCACTGAACTCGCTGCGATCAACGAATAATGATTGAATCTCTTCCGAATTAAGTAGCCAGTACGGGAGAAAGAGCAGTGAGTCATCATCTGCGTTAACCTCATCCGGCCCAGGTACTCTCAGCTGCTTAGCATAAGAAAGTTCCTTGTACTCACCATGCAGGTCGAATACAACAAGGTTTGAAGAAGGTAGCTGCGAGCTTCTTTCCAAAATAGAGGCAACCGTCCATGATTTACCAGAGCCGGTACTGCCAAGCAAAGCGGCATGCCGTTGGAAAAGTTTATTGCCATCGACATAAGCGCGCGCGTTTTCATTAAGCTTATAAGAGCCTAGTTCCAGTGAGTGCTGTCCATCGCCACACTCAGAAATAACACGCATAAATTCTTCAAGGTGAGCATCTTTAAGCACGTAACAGGTTGAGTCGATTTCAGGGACGTGATCAAGTGATCGTGAAAATTTATATTTTTGATCAACTGCATCCCAGCGGGCTGCACCCATTAGCGTGATCTTAACTGTATTGACTACGCTATCTTCAAAAGAATCTATCTCGTCTGCATCATCTTCAGTTATTTCCAGCGTAAGTGGTTGAGTGACTACCGCTTTAATGACTTTATCAATCATGCCAATCAGCCAACATTTAGTTGCACCGCTAAGTTGCACGGTCACAAGTTGTCCAACTCTGGCTTTACGTAGATCTTTATCACTGTTAACCAGAATGGTTACTTTTCGGGTGTCAACTTCACGGATGTTGCCAAGTGTGTAGCTGTCATCATTGAAAGTAAAAAGTGCCATGTTACCCTCCTAAAAATTCGTTGGTAAAAGCGTCAAAACGCCATAATTCCTTGTCATGAATATGTAGCCAGTTTTCATACTTTGAGTTGTAGATTCGGCTTTTATCTGAATCAGTCTGTTTGCAGATGAGCCACATATTCGGACATTTGCTAAGCCACTCTTCTATTCTTGGGTTCGAATCCCGAGTAATCACTAAAGCACGGCATTGGTCTTGTTCAAGCTTTTGCCTAAATGCGTTGTTAACAAGCTGGGAATCGTTAAAGCCAAATCCCAAAAATAGGAAGCTAGTATGGTTTCCTACAGCTGTGTCGTACTCAGCTAACTGTGCTCTGTCCTTGTGTAATCGTTGATACTTGGCCGTACCAGGAGTAATCATGGCTCGCGCAACGCCGTCAGGTTTGTTGAGTATCCAACTGTTACATTCAATAAGCTGAGCTTCCCATTCAAATGTATTTAAGGAACCGTGCGGCTTGTGTAGTCGGATATGCTTGCATTCAACAATTCTTAGTGGAGGCCTTGTCTTACCAAAACTTTTCTGAATGGATTGAACTGACTTTTTCGCTTCACCCCAGTCGTAGCGACGAAGGAAACCACCGTGAAATCCGGTAATGTAGGGAATCTTGTGCCGGACTAAGGCGTATTCAGCCAGCAAATCATAATTTGGCGTGGCGACGTGAAGTTGTTTATCAGCCTGCGGTAAAGCTTCGACCAGCTTTTTCAATAGCGAGCCAGCCGGCCAATCGCATGAGCCAGAGATAATTGAATGAGCGTAAGCATTATCGTGTTTCGCAACAAAGCTGGCAGTAAGTTCGACTATTCGATTGGTCAGAGCCTCATCTTTGATGAAGTCCATTGCAGATTCAAAATCATGACTACAGGCATCTAGAGCAGAGACCACTTGTAGCCACTGCAGTGCTTGTGCTTCGGTCATTCCATGAGCAAGCTCTGCTCGAAGATGGCGCTCAAGAGCTGGCATTCCAAAATTCAAATCAAGTGCACACGAAGTTCCTGTACCAAACAAAACAAACGGCTTTTCAGTAAAAAACTCAGCAATTGCTTGATATGCAACTTCCTTTGTTAACTCCATGTGTCCCCCTTTTATTAGCTCAAAAAAACTCGGCACTTACCAAGTAATAAATCTAATGTCCAAAGTACTGTGCTTTTTTATCAGTTTCATTATCCCCAATTAGTGTATTAATACCACTATCAAAGCTAAGTCCAAATGACTAAAAATTTTCAAAATGATTAAGAATTACCACATTCGAACCCCCAACTAAGGAATAGCTTATTAAAAGCTGTTTTTCAAGATATGACAGCTTATGTGTCGCAAAATTCTAAAAATGACAATAGTTGTGTCGCTTCAATTGTCATTATGTGTCGCAAGAATCTCTAAGCTTTTGAATTTCTGAAATAGAAAATGACAGCATATGTGTCGTATGACGACATAAAATATCGTTGTGAGACACATGAGTTGTCATTGAGAAAACCGCCATTCATGGCGGTTTTTTAAAGATACGATCGAGTATTTAATGGCTAGGTTGTGCAAATACCTAACAATTTGATTTTTTTTAATTTATTTATTTTTAAAATTTCCATAAACCTTTAAAAATCGTCATCTTACAAAATATTTATAAAACAAAGCCGTTTTTTTACTTCTTTTATTCATTATGAGAATAGGACAATAATCTACCCCCCAAAAACGACAAAAAACAAAATAAAAAAAGGCGCATCACGCGCCTTTTTTATTCAGACTGCTCACATTTAAGCAGGAATACGCAACACTTGACCAGGGAAAATGTCATCGGCATTTTTTAGTAATGGACGGTTAGCTTCAAAGATTTTGTTGTATTGGTTGGCATCCCCATAAAACTCTTTAGAAATTTTAGATAAGGTATCGCCTGATTTTACTGTATAGAACTTACTTTCTGGTTCTGGGGTTGCAACGGTGAGTTGATCATCTACTTGTGCAACATGGTCAATATTACCCACTGCAAGAATAATTTTTTCACGGTCTGCCTGACTGTTGACCTGTCCACGCACTGTCGCTAAGTCAGTAGTTGCGTTATAACTCACCGATAAACCTGTCACAGGTAAGCCTAAACTTTTCACATGCCCCAAAAGTTTATTGGCAATTTCTTGTGCTGATGGTTCTGCAGGTGTGCTTGGTGCAGCTTGTGGCTCTGCAGGTGCTGTATTTTTCTTACCAATCCCTTTTACAAAATCAAAAAGACCCATGAGGTACTCCTATTTTTTTCTGCTGTTATAAAGCGTCGCTCACTTACATAAGCACGTTTCTGTTCTCATTCATTTATAACTAAAAAAATAAGCGACTTCGGTTGTGATTAGACACTAGCCTGGTAACAAAATGTAAGCTACATCACACATTTAACAAAATGCGCCTTTTTCATATTCGATTGTAAAAACGACAGCGCATAAAAAAGCCACCTTGCGGTGGCTTTCATTTCAGCAGAGCTGAAATCAACAATTAACCAAGTTTTTTAGTTACGTAGTCGATTGCTGATTGAACTGTTGTGATTTCGTTAGAATCTTCGTCTGGGATTGTGATGTCAAAATCGTTTTCGAAAGACATTACAAGCTCTACTAAGTCTAAAGAGTCAGCACCTAAGTCATCCATAAAAGATGCTTCGTTTTTGATTTCTTCAGCTTTAAGACCAAGTTGTTCTGCAACCGCTTGTTTAACGCGTTGTTCGATATCGCTCACAGGAATTCTCCTCATTGCTTGTGGCGTTTTTAATGCCGTTAGTTTAATTGAATCTATAAAATTTTGAAAGTTTATACTTGAGCTTAGCTCATGTATAAACCACCATTTACGTGTAACACTGTACCAGTGATGTAACCAGCTTTGTCAGAAGCCAAGAAACTCACTGCATTTGCGATATCTTGTGGATCACCTAAACGGTTTAATGCCACTTGCTCACTCATTTTTTTGCGAATTTCTTCACTTAGCTGATCTGTCATTTCAGTTGCAATAAAGCCCGGAGCAACCGAGTTTACTGTAATTTGACGACTGCCCATTTCTTTGGCAAGGCTACGGCTGAATGCTTCAATACCGGCTTTTGCCGCAGAATAGTTCGCTTGTCCTGGGTTCGCAAAATGCGCTACCACAGAACTAATATTAATAATGCGTCCAAAACGCGCTTTGGTCATGCCCTTCAAGACACGTTTAGATAAACGGTAAACTGCCTTTAAGTGAATGTTGAGAATGTCATCCCAATCATCTTCTGACATACGCAGTAACAAATTATCTTTGGTAATGCCCGCATTGTTAACTAAAACCAAAACTGAACCATAGCTTTGTTCAATTTCAGAAACCAATGCATCAATGGCTGCACCATCACGGACATCCAATACTTTACCTGCACCGTTTTCTGCAAAACTTGCCGATAATTTTTCTGCGCCCGCTTCAGAAGTGGCAGTACCTACCACAAAAAAACCGTCTTGAATGAGTTGTTGAGCGATGGCTGCACCAATCCCTCGGCTTGCACCTGTGACTAATGCAACTTTACGTTCTTGTGTCATGCAATTTTCCCTTCTGCCACTAAAATGGCATTTAGTGCATCTTCCATACGACTTTGTGTGTCGAGTGGGAATGCTTTTTCGATATTCGGTAAACGCTTCGCAAGATTCGCCAATACGTTGCCCGGGCCACATTCCACGATATATTCAATACCCTGATCTTGTAGGTACTGCATAGTTTGTGTCCACTGCACCGATTGGTACAATTGCGCAGTGAGTGCCTGACCTAATTGCGCAACATCTGCCGCGATTCCAGCGTTGACATTTTGTATTACAGGAATACGCGGTAGCTCAATGGCAGTTTGTTCCAAAGCTTGTGCAAACTGTTCGGCAGCAGGTTTCATCAATGAACAGTGTGAAGGTACAGATACAGGCAGGGCAATGGCTTTACCGCCATTTTCTTTGGCCAATGCCATTACTGCTTCGACTAAAGTTTTATCGCCTGCAATAACCACTTGCCCTTGTGCATTGTAGTTAGCTGCTTCTACCGAGCCACGACCTTGCACATTCACTTGTTCACATAGCTCAAGCACTTTGGCATCTTCAAGGCCTAAAATGGCAGCCATTGCGCCCTGACCTTGTGGCACAGCGTTTTGCATTAATTTGCCGCGCAAGTTTACCAGTTTAACGGCATCGCCCAAGCTCAAGCTGCCTGCAGCAACTAACGCGCTGTATTCGCCCAATGAGTGCCCAGCTAAATATTTTGGTGCAACACCACCCAACTCTAACCACACACGCCATAAAGCGATACTTGCAGTGAGTAATACAGGCTGAGTAAATTCTGTTTGGTCTAAACCTTCACCACTTTGTGCAATGTGCCATAAGTCAAAGCCAATCGCTTCAGAGGCTTCTGCAAATGTTTCGCGCACACCGCTAAACTGTTCTGCAAGCTCAGCCAACATACCGGCTTTTTGTGAGCCTTGACCAGGAAAGACAAATGCAGTTTTAGTGGCTTGAGCCGCTTGCTCGAGTCGTTTAGCAGACATAAAAAATCCTTTAATTAAGATGCGCAAATTGTAGTTTTTAGCCACTACAACCCACACCTTCTCATGTAAGCTCAGTTATGGAGCGAAAATTTAACACTTAATTTTGCTTTTAGTAATTGCCAAATACAACAAAAATCGGGCACAAAAAAAGGGAGCTTACGCTCCCATTTTTTCTACTAAGCTTGACGCTTAATACATCACCAATTATTCAGCATCTGCTGCTTTAGCGAATAATTGACGACCACGGTAGAAACCATCTTTAGTTACGTGGTGACGACGATGAGTTTCACCAGTAGCTTGGTCTACAGTTAATGCATTCTCGGTTAAAGCGTCATGTGAACGGCGCATGTCACGGCGAGAGCGACTTTTACGGTTTTGCTGAACGGCCATGATGGCTCCTTACAAAGATCGAAAAAATGGATCAGAACAAATTGAGTTGTCTTAACTGGAAATTATAACATAATTTTCAGTTAAGTTTACCTTTCAAACTTGCCAAAACATCAAACGGATTATCACGTTTTTCTTCGGCAATGTTCTGAATGGCAGGTTGATGCTTATGCTCGCAAGCGTCATGCTTAGGAGATAAAGGCAACAACAATAACAATTCATCTTCTATAAGTGACAGTAAATTAGCCGTCGCAGGCGAATCATAATCACCTTTGGTGGTGGCTTCACTTTCACCTAATACAATGAAATCAGCATCCTCATCCAAGCGCTCTATCAGTGACTCATCATCCACAAGAGCTAGATGAAAATCTGAAACGAGGTCTATTTCTACAGAACCCAAGCAGCGCTGGCATTCCATTGGAACTCTCGTTTCAATATGACCATCTAGCCATACAATGCGATGATACGCATCCATTGATAGCTTACAGTCTATGTTAACCAATTGATCATCAATTGATCCAACAGCTTCACGGGCGATACGAGCAAAGCGAGACAATGGCAGGTTACCTGACCATGTAAAGCCCTGTTCAGCCCATTTAAACGGCTCAATCTGTGCCGGAAAGGTATTTGCTGACATAATTAAGGCGGCAATTCTACAAATTCATCAGTACTCTGTCAAAGATTAAGATACAATTTTGTACTTATTTAGACAGACCAATTTTGGGTAACACAGTCATGCATCTGTTGCAGCCGCAAACAGAAGTGAATTTTTCATCACTTGAGAGCACACTTCCAACCACCAATTCTGACACTTCGCACCCCCAAGTGCAACTCTCGGACTGGGCAAAACTCAATACAGAAACGGAACAGGTGGACTGGCTCATCTTACACTTTAATCACTGGTTTTCCCACCTAAATGTGAACTTGGTCAAAGGTGATTTTGAACCTGAGTACTTTCCTGCCACAGCAACACAGCCTGCAAGAATTCAATTTGCACATGGTTTCTTTAATAGTGCCTTACATGAAATTAGCCATTGGAGCATCGCAGGCGAACAACGACGTTTACTGCCAGACTTAGGCTATTGGTATGCTCCCGATGGTCGTACTCAGGAACAACAAGCCTTATTTGAACAGGTTGAAATTAAACCTCAAGCCATTGAATGGCTGTTTGCTCAAGCGTTTGGACGAAAATTCCGTGTATCTTTAGATAACCTGACCGGTGAAGGTGGAGATGGCCGCACATTTAAAGACAATGTCTTTGCCCAAGTACAGCGTTATTTTAACGGAGAAGCCAAATTACCACGCGATGCAAAACGCTTTATTGAATGTATTTGTTACTGCACCCGAGGTGGCAAAACATTACAAATTGCAGAGTTTGAACGAAAAAATTTGGATTAAATGCAATAAAGCACAAGGCAATGATTGCAACTGACATCAATCCCCTTTCATAATGAGCCTAACGTCACACTTACGCTACTGAGGAATTCATATGTTGCATTTAAGAGTACATCCTGAAAATCCACAGCCGCGTCTAATCAGCCAAGCTGTTGAACGCATACGCGCAGGCGATGTGGTGGTCTATCCAACCGATGCTGCTTATGCGATTGGTTGCCAAATTGGTAATAAAAACGCGATGGAACGCATTTCACAAATTCGTGGTTTAGGCGCAAAACACCAATACGCTATTATTTGTGCCGATTTATCGGATATTGCCACCTACGCCAAAGTGGACAATGCCATGTATCGTCTACTGAAAAACAATACGCCTGCGGTCACCACATTTATTTTACCTGCGACCAGTGAAGTTCCGCGTCGCTTGATGCATCCCAATAAAAAAACCATTGGTTTGCGTATTCCAAGCAACCCCATTTGTCGCATGCTGCTTAAAGAATTAGGCGAACCTTTACTGACCAGCACCCTGATTTTACCGGGGCAAGAAGACCCTTTAGATGATCCATACGAGATTGATCTACAACTCAACAAACGTATTGATGTACTGATTGATGGTGGCTTAGGCACACTTAGCACCACCAGTATTATTGATTTATCGGGCGACAACCCGCAAATTGTGCGTCGTGGTGTGGGAGATGTGAGTGCTTTTGAATAAGCATTCACTACCTTCAAAGTGATTGACAGCACGGCAGTTTAAAAGCCTTGCTTGCATGAATTAAACCGATGACTTTATTTCAGGTATTGTTAAATTTGCAGCAGTTCTCGGATGAGATGCACATTTATGTGCAACATCCTTGGACATTAGAGTCCGATGCAATCGTATGTTCCAAAACTGCATTCACAGCAACAATGCCTGAACCTCCCGCTACTTATACTTATTTTTTAGATGCAGCATTATGCAAAGCACTTTTGGCACAATCAGAAAGCCGTAATCTTTGCCTGCAAGACAGCTGCATGGCAATGATTGAATACGCATTACAGAATAAACAGAAATAAATACTTAAAGATTGAATGAGTTAATTTTTACAACTTGCCTTAAATCTCCCTCAATCCCGATTTATTTTAGGCTTTTTTTGATATTTGGTCGTAGAACAGATTTATTTCAATCGCGATATCCTTTAGACTAGCCGCTATTAATTCTGAGCTATTTCTCCATCTCCTTCTTATCTGAAGCGGAAATAGCATTTGCATGCTTTTGAAAATTCGCGTGGCCCAACACTGTAATGAATCAATCCCTCCACAATGCGATGGAACCTGCCCAACACATTCGTGTGTTAGATGAGTGGCAAGAGTCGATTCCTGAGGATTTGTATATTCCTCCTGCAGCATTTGAAATTCTGTTAGAGCATTTCGAAGGACCACTCGACTTTTTAATTTACCTGATTCAAAAAAATGGCTTCGATTTACTTCAGTTAGATATTGCCCCGATTGCATCGCAATATTTGTCGTATATGGATGCCATGAAATCGCTAAATATTGAACTGACTGCCGATTATATGGTGATGGCGGCATTACTGGCCGATTTAAAATCCCGCCTGTTGTTGCCTAAACCTGCAAGTATCAGCAGCATTGAAAAAGACCCAAAACAAGAGCTGATTGACCGTTTAGAAACCTATTTAAGAATCAAGCAAGCAGCTGAACGCTTGGGGCAAATGTCTGTTTTGGAACGCGATACCTTTGCTACCAATCTTAGCTTAGGGCATACCGCAGTCAATAATGTTGGCTATGCAGCCGATCAATTACGTGATGCCTTGTTCTGTATTTTTAATCGTCCTGAACCTGTCACCCATCAAGTTTTGCAAGAACCTGTTTTACTTGAAGAACGGATTGCATTTATTGAAGCCAAACTCGCATCGGGTGAAGTACTAAGTTTTGACGCGTTGCTTAAACCAAGTCAGGGACGCATGGGCATGGTGGTGACCTTTATGGCGATTTTAGAACTGACCCGCCAGCAAAAAGTGTGCATTATCAGCAGCGGTATTGAAGCACCATTGAGCATTCAAGGGGCGCAGACATGAATCCAGAACCAATAATTTCAAGCTTGTCTGAAGGCGAACAACAGCATGAAGTGCTGATGCAACTCGAAGCAATTATTTTTGCCAGTGACAGTGCTGTGTCTTTAGCACGTCTGAAAGAAGCGTTTCAAGATAAGTACAGCAAAGCGCAATTGCGCCAGTTTTTACAACAATTGGCCATGTTACAACATGGTCGCTCGATTGAACTGATCGAAACCGCACAAGGTTTCCGTTTTCAGGTGCGGGCAAAGTATCGTACAATTATTACACAGGTATGGCCTGAACGTCCGACCCGACTTTCACCCTCACTGCTAGAAATACTGGCTGTGATTGCCTACCACCAACCTGTGACCCGTGCAGATATTGAACAAATTCGCGGAGTATCAAACAATAGTCAAATTTTACGTACATTGTTTGATTGGAACTGGATTAAAGAATCAGGTTTCCGAGAACTCCCAGGAAGACCTGCGTTGTTGGTTACAACGCCTCAATTTTTAAATGCGTTTGGCTTGAATTCCTTAAGTCAATTGCCTCCCCTACAGGATGCCAAGGAAGCTTTCATGGCACTCGATGCATCTGCGTCTGTGTCTTGAATAGGTAAACTGTTGATGATCATTTCTAAGGTTATGCTGTCATGAGTGAAAAGTTGCAAAAGGTACTCGCACGAGTAGGCTTGGGTTCTCGCCGTTATATGGAAGAAGTCATTGCCGCTGGTCGTGTGAGTGTCAACGGCCAAGTTGCCCAAGTGGGTGAACGTATCGAACCAGGTGATGAGCTTCGCATCGATGGTCGTAAAGTTCAGTTCCAAATTGAAGATGAAATTCGTCGTCGTGTTCTGATTTACTACAAACCAGAAGGCGAAATTTGCTCACGCAACGACCCAGAACAGCGCCCAACTGTATTTGATAACCTGCCTGCAATTGCCAATGATCGTTGGGTAATGGTTGGTCGTCTGGACATTAACTCGACAGGTTTATTGCTATTCACCAACGATGGTGAATTAGCCAACCGTTTAATGCACCCATCGAACGAAATTGAACGTGAATATGCAGTTCGTGTGATGGGTGAAGTGACACCACAACTGAAAAACAACATGCTGCGCGGCGTAGTGCTAGATGATGGCCCTGCCAAGTTTGAATCTTTCTCTGAAATTGGCGGTGATGGTATTAACCGCTGGTATCAAGTGGTGGTAAAAGAAGGTCGTAACCGCGAAGTTCGTCGTATTTTTGAATCACAAGGTCTGAAAGTCAGCCGTCTATTGCGTACCCGTTACGGCACGGTAATTTTACCGCGTGAATTACGTACAGGTCGCTGGATGGAATTGGATAAAAATGACATCGATAACCTTGCCAAAGCGGTTGAGTTAAAACCACGTCAAGGCACAGGTTTGTACGGCATGGCAAAACGTCGCAATGAGCGTATGCAGGAAAAACCGTTGGCAGCACGTCGTGGTGGTTTCTTGCGTCAGCAACGTCGTGACACCGAAGAAGCTGCACAAAACACAGGTTTTGCACCGCGTGAACGTCGTCAGGACGGTAACAGTTACGGCAACCGCGAACCACGCCAAGACGGTAACAGTTACGGCAACCGTGAGCGTCGTCAAGATGGTAACAGCTATGGCAACCGCGAACGTCGCCAAGATGGCAACAGCTATGGCAACCGTGAACGTCGCCAAGATGGTAACAGCTATGGCAACCGTGAACCACGTCAGGATGGCAACAGCTACGGCAACCGTGAACGTCGTGACGAAAATGCACCACGCAAACCGTTTGGCAATAAAAGCTTTAAAAAATTCTAAAAGCTGAAATACGCCAAATTGATAAAAAGCCACACGTTCATGTGTGGCTTTTTTATTGGGCAAATTTGTTGGACAAAAAATAATAAAAATTAAATATTTGTAAGCGTCCGCTGAACCCCATGCCTATTTTTTAATTTGAGTTGGATTTCCAGCGGTGTGGTAGCAATTCTTCAATCTGAGTCACTTTATGTGTCGGCAACCTTTTCAGCACATCACTTAAATAG
>NZ_JBWKMK010000118.1:0-12355 GCF_056431365.1 Acinetobacter seohaensis | reverse complement strand
CAGATTCATGCACGCATAGCAGTATTAAACAGATTTACAGAATTAGGTCGTCCTCATACCCAAGTTGTCACTTGAGTTCTGTTCAGATAAGCAGGTGCTGTCTTTTAAATCTTTGTGCAACAAAACCACTCAAACCTAAAAAGAATCACCCAAAAAATTATGTGACAAAAATCACATAATGACAATATTTGTCCAATTCACACAACACCAATTGACAAAAATTGTCACTTTTTAACAAAAATATACGAATGAATTAGTGGTCTGATTTTTTTTATGTATAAGGTGCTGTTTTTCTATGTAAATTGTCTATAATAAAAGCTGGCACGTTTAGTGCTAAGATTAAAATAGCTTACAAAGCTTATAATTAAATTAACAACATTTGTGGAGAATGTTATGAACACAATACAGAAGGGCTTCACGCTCATCGAACTTATGATTGTTGTCGCTATTATTGGTATTTTGGCTGCAATTGCGATTCCTGCATACCAAGACTATACTAAACGTGCTCACGTATCTGAAGGTTTAAATCTTGCTGCTGGTGCTAAATCTGCAGTGACTGAATATTATGCATCTAATGGTACATGGCCAACTAGCAATTCTTTGGCTGGAATATCAACAGCAGCATCTATTAAGGGTAATGCAGTGAATTCGGTAACAGTAGGTACTAGTGGTAAAATTACTGTAGCAATGAATTCTACTAAGGTTGCATCTGGTAATATTGTTTTAACACCAAGAGATGTAAATGGCGGTATCAACTGGGCGTGTACAGGTACTATTCCTGCTAAACTACTACCAGCCAACTGCCGTTAATTTAGTATAAAATGAACAGGAAGCACCGTAAGGTGCTTTTTGTTTTTATGTGGATAGTATGACAAAGAATATTAAAATTTATGGATTACTGTGTTTTAGCTTAATCATTAGCTATTTTATTTATCATCAGGGATTATTGGGGGACTATGTTTTTGATGATGTCCCTAATATTCTGGATAATACACGACTTGCCATTACAACACTTGATTATAACACCTTAAAAGCCGCTTTTTTTTCAGGTGATGCAGGCCCTTTAGGTCGTCCCATCAGTATGTTGTCCTTTGCACTCAATCATTATTTTACAGGTTTTGACCCTTTTTACTTCAAACTTACCAATCTATTTATTCACTTATTCAATGGTGTATTGGTTTTTATTATTAGCCTAAAATTATTTCAATGGTTAAGCCGCCAATACCAAAGCATTTCGCTGCAATCTGCCTCATATCTTGCTTGTTTAGTCAGTTTAACTTGGCTCATTCACCCGTTAAATCTAACCAGTGTATTGTACGTTGTACAACGTATGACCAGCCTATCCGCATTATTTGGATTATTAGCACTTGCTATCTATTGTATCTGGCGTACTCGAACAATCACAGGACTAAATACCGTACTTGCATTATATAGTATTGCTTTCAGTCTATTGGCTTCAATGCTGAGCAAAGAATCTGGAATTTTATTTATTCCCTTAATTTACTGGGTTGAATTGATTTTTTTTCAAGCTAAAAATCTGCAATTTCAGCCTATTTATATCAAAAAAATTAAATTAATTCATCTGCTTTCGGGTGGTGTGATTGTTGCAGGATTAGTATTTTTATATTTATTGCCGCCCTATCTAAATCCTGTAAATTTTGCAATACGTGAATTTACTTTAGTAGAGCGGCTGCTTACCGAATCACGAGTGATTTTTTATTATCTTAAAATGTTCTTTTATCCATCACTCTCAGATTTGAGCCTTTATCATGATGATTTTGTTATTTCAAAATCAATCACTCAACCAATAACAACACTATACTCTTTAGCAGGATTACTCGGAATTAGTCTAGCCTGCATAGCTTTAGTGAAAAAACATCCCATGCTACTTTTTGCATGGGGTTGGTATATTATTAGTCAGTTATTAGAATCAACCTTTATTAATTTGGAATTAGTGCATGAGCATCGCAACTACTTTGGTATCATTGGCTTTATCATTACAGCTATGTATTATTTGGCACAAATTGATAATCAAAAAATACGTCCTTTTATTTACCTACTCGGTGGAATATATATAGCAAATCTTGCCTTTATCACATGGCAAAGGGCAGGTATTTGGTCAAATCTTGTTGATCATGCCGTTTATGAAGCTACCATGCACCCAAAATCAGACCGTGCCAACTACCAGCTCTCTCGTATCTATATGAATTTAATGCAACTTCACCCAGAGCAACAGGCACACTATGCGGAACTGACAAAACACGCCTTAGTACAGTCAAAGCACAGCTACCTACCTGCCAATGGTGCATGGTTTGCCGAGCTACATTTAGCATCTTATTTAAAAGAGCAGATACCATCAGAAGTTGTTAAACAACTCATTTGGAACTTAAAACACTTACCTTTTAGAGTAAATAATATTGGTTTTCTCAGTGCTTTTACAAAATGTCAAATTAGTAGTGATTGTAAAATACCACATGACCAAGCCATACAAATTATTGCCGCTGGTTTAGATAATCAAAGGATTAGCAATAACCTAAAAGCAGATATTTATAAACTACTTGCTCAGTATTTTATTGGAGTGATTTCAGACTTTGAAAAAGGGGAGGAATTTGCCCAGCAAGCTATCGACTTACATGATGATGTGAATGGACGTTTGATTTTTACACAAATCTATCGTTTACAAGGGAAGTTGGACCTTGCACAGCAACAGTTGCAGCAGGCAAAACAGCTTGATAATAATGGAGCATGGTATAATGAAATACAGGTTGAACAGCGTAACATTCACCAGGCCCATCGCTAAAGCAGCATTCTAGGAAAGTAAATTGTGCCATCCTTATTACGACAATAAAGGAAAGTCTCACACGTGAAAATTAGTATTATACTCCCTGCAAAAAACGAATCGGGGGCAATTGGGCAAACTATTGAACACATTAAGCAACTTAATATCACCCATGAAATCATTGTCATCAATGACGGCTCTACCGACTCAACCCAAGCAATTTCTGAACAAGCAGGAGCAAAAGTTGTTACTCACCCCTACTCTAAAGGCAACGGTGCTGCCATTAAAACTGGGGCAAGAACCGCAACGGGTGAAGTAATTGTCTTTATGGATGCTGATGGACAGCATGATCCACAGGATATTCCCCGATTAATTGAAAAGATTGAACAAGGTTATGATCTAGTTGTCGGCGCAAGGCAGAAAGGTTCTCAGGCAAGTATAGGACGTGGTGTTGCCAATGCTTTATATAATAATCTTGCAACTTATATGACAGAGCATAAGGTTGAAGATTTAACCTCGGGATTTCGAGCTGTTCGTGCAGAAAAATTTAGGGAATTTTTATATTTATTGCCGAATGGTTTCTCCTATCCAACCACCAGCACTATGGCATTTTTCCGAGCAGGTTATTCTGTCACTTATGTACCAATTCATGCAGCGAAACGGGTTGGAAAAAGTCACATTAACCCTGTAAAGGACGGGATTCGCTTCTTTTTAATTATTTTTAAAATTGCTACGTTATTCTCACCTTTAAAAATGTTTCTGCCTATTGCGGTGGTGTTATTTTTAATGGCGACAGGTTGGTATGGTTATACACTGTGGGATGCTGGACGCTTTACCAATATGAGTGCTTTACTTTATACAGGTAGTGTGATGATTTTTCTTATGGGGCTGATTTCAGAGCAGATTACTGCTTTGATGTATAAGGATAATCAATAAATATGATCTTACGGTCTATTGATGTCAAGCAATCCAATTTATTGGTGAAAAAATATTTAGATTCAGCAACATATTATATATTGGCAAGTAATCTTATAGAAAATTTTAGTAACTTCGACGCGAATATGAGTGATCTACCTGAGGAATTACAGTGTAAAATTGCAGAACTTGGTGCAAAACTTAGGGTTGAGAAATTGCAGCTTGTTTTACTGTGGTTATGTAGCTTACGTTCTTATAGGGCTGAAATTCTTGCTATTATTTTACAAAGACAAGTGACAGGGCCGAAAAGTTTACATTTATCACGATTGTATAAGGCAAAGTTGTTGGACTATTTATATCCAGAAGTCATCCATCATCCGCAACAGGCGTATCAAACGACTGGATTGGGATGAGAGTAGTTGTAATAGCAAGGTATTGATATATAAATATAATGTGATTAATAAGTCAAGTCCTCATTAAAAATGATAAGGTCATTAGTTTATGGAACTCAATAAAGAGCAACTTAAAATTCTTGTTACGGGTGGTGCTGGATTTATTGGTTCAGCAGTTATTCGGTATATTATTCAAAATACCCAGCATGGTGTGCTTAATGTGGATAAATTAACCTATGCAGGTAATTTAGAGTCCTTAACTGACATTAAGCAAAGTACACGTTATTATTTTGAATGTGTTGATATTTGCAATCGTTCAGCACTTGACCGCATTTTTAACCAATATCAGCCAAATGTTATCATGCACTTGGCGGCAGAATCACATGTTGATCGTTCTATTGATACACCTGCCGACTTTATGCAAACAAATATTATTGGAACTTATACGTTATTGGAAGCAGCTCGTAAATATTGGTTAAATTTGACAGAAGATAAAAAACAACACTTTAAATTCCATCATATTTCTACTGATGAAGTATATGGTGATTTACATGGTACAAGTAAATTATTTACTGAAACGACACCTTATGCACCAAGTTCACCCTACTCTGCAAGTAAAGCGAGTTCCGACCACTTGGTTCGTGCTTGGCAGCGTACTTATGGTTTACCAACGATTGTGACGAATTGTTCTAATAATTATGGTTGTTACCAATTTCCAGAAAAACTTATCCCATTAATGATTTTGAATGCTTTAGAGGAAAAGCCATTACCTATTTATGGGAAAGGTGAGCAGATTCGAGACTGGTTGTTTGTAGAAGATCATGCTCGTGCTTTGTATCAAGTCATTACACAAGGAAAAGTCGGAGAAACTTATAATATTGGTGGTTATAGTGAAAAGAAAAATATTGATGTTGTGTTGATGATTTGCCAGATTTTAGACCAGCTTTTACCACGGAAGAATGGACAGCCTTACCACAATTTGATTGCCCATGTAGAAGATAGACCTGGGCATGATAAGCGTTATGCTATTGATGCTGCAAAAATTACCAAAGAGTTAGGCTGGAAACCACAAGAAACGTTTGAAACAGGTATATATAAAACTATACAGTGGTACTTAAATCACCTAGACTGGTGTAAAAGGATTCAAGATGGTTCATATCAACGAGAGAGGTTAGGGCTAACATATCATGGCAATTAAGGGCATAGTTTTAGCTGGTGGTTCAGGAACAAGATTATATCCAATTACAAAGGGTATATCTAAGCAACTATTGCCTATTTATGACAAGCCGATGATTTATTATCCGCTTAGTGTTTTAATGCTTGCTGGTATTCGAGATATTTTAATCATCAGTACTCCCGAAGATTTACTCAATTTTAAAAAGTTGCTCGGAGATGGCTCTGATTTTGGCATTCAACTTGGCTACGCTGAGCAATCCACTCCAGATGGGCTTGCACAAGCCTTTATTATTGGTAAAGAATTTATCGGTAATGATAATGTTTGCTTGGTGCTTGGGGATAATTTCTTTTATGGTCAAGGCTTTACACCAGTACTGAAGTCCGCAGTACAGATTCAATACGGTGCTATGGTGTTTGCTTACCAAGTCAAAGATCCTTCTCGTTTCGGAGTTGTGGAGTTTGACTCACAATACAATGTGCTTAGCATTGAAGAAAAACCAATAAAACCCAAATCAAACTACGCAGTCACTGGGCTGTATTTTTACGACAACCAAGTCATTAATTTTGCCAAACAAATACAGCCGTCAGAGCGTGGTGAGTTGGAAATAACAAGCATTAATCAACTATATCTCCAAAACAATCAATTAAAAGTTGAGCTGCTTGGACGAGGATTTGCTTGGTTGGATACAGGTACGCACAGCAGTCTTTTAGAAGCTGGATTATTTGTAGAAACCATTGAGAAAAGACAAGGTTTTAAAATAGCTTGTTTAGAAGAAATTGCCTTTAATAATGGGTGGTTGAATAAGGCACAACTAGCCGAACGTGCATCGGCTTTAAGCAAAAGTGGCTATGGTGAATACTTAGAATATTTGCTAGGACAGCATTCCTAATAATGAGTGAAATGTATGAGCGATAATGGTTTTTTGATATTTGGCTCACCAGCCATTAGCGAAAAAGAAATAGCAGAAGTTGAAGCCTGTGTTCGTTCGGGCTGGCTAGGTACAGGCCCTCGTGTGGCGCAATTTGAGAAAGATTTTGCAGTCTATAAAGAATTAACGCCTAGCCATGTAGCTGCCGTTAACTCATGCACCGCCGCCTTACATGTGTCTATGGTTGCCGCAGGCCTTGTGCCAGGTAGTGAGGTGATTACCACTCCCTTAACTTTTTGCGCTACGGTTAACGCTATTATCCATTCTGATTTAACACCTGTATTGGCTGATGTTGACTTGGCCACTCAGAATATAAATCCTGCCGCAATAGAAGCTGCCATCACCCCTAAAACAAGTGCCATCTTAGCCGTTCATTTTGCAGGCCGCCCTTGCGATATGAACGCTATTATGGCGATTGCTAACAAGCATAATTTAGTCGTTATTGAAGACTGTGCTCATGCGATTGAAACCACTTATCATGGAAAAAAAACTGGCACTTTTGGCGACTTCGGCTGCTTTAGTTTTTATGCTACGAAAAACGTAGTAACTGGCGAAGGCGGTATGATTATTGGTCGGGATGAAAAATTAATTGCTCGTGCCAAAGTGCTGGCTTTACATGGCATGAGCAAAGATGCTTGGCATCGCTTTAGTGACCAAGGTTATAAGCACTACCAAGTAGTAGAAGCTGGTTTTAAGTACAACATGATGGATTTACAAGCCGCACTTGGAATCCATCAGCTTGCTCGTGTTGAACAGAATTGGTTGCGACGTGAACAAATTTGGCAGCGCTATATGGAAGCTTTTGCCGATTTACCAATAACGCTTCCCGCCGCCCCTGAACACAATACAAAGCATGGTTATCATTTGTTTACCATTTTAATTGATGAAGCTAAATGTGGCATTTCCCGCGACCATTTTTTAACAGCGATGAACAGTAAGAAAATTGGCACTGGTGTTCATTATTTATCTCTGCCTGAGCATCCATACTACCAAGAAAGTTTTGGCTGGAAGCCTGAAGATTACCCCAATGCTATGCGCATTGGCCGCCAAACCGTTAGCTTACCGCTGTCGGCGAAGCTGACGGATGAGGATGTGGAATGGGTGATACTAGCAGCTAAAGAGATAATTAAATAAACGGTTTGAATTAATGGAAAAAGTATTTAAATGGAAAAATATAGAGGTTAGTAATACCCCAAGCTCTGACTATCAATCATGGCAGAAGGAAACTAACAGCTATTTTGATGGAGAAAGATGGGGGCAAGTATTACATAAGGGATTTAATACTGAGCGGTATTATTTGTGGGATAGTAAGAATAAAACTGGCCTATCATTAACCATCTTCAAAAAAGGCCCATTTCGTATGGGTTTCTTAGGTTTTCCAGCATGTGTTATGCATTGGGAGGGTGAGGAGCCTTATAGATTAGATGAAATGCTTGAGGCAGTTAAGCACATGCCACACAAACCGCATCTTATAAGAATTACGCCTTCTCAGTTTGCAAACATTAATTTAGCAAATTGCAAAGGTAAAAAATCTATTACGATTGAAACATGTCTGAATAATTTACAAGGATGGAATTCTGAGAACAGCCAAAAAATAAAAAAAGATTGGAATCGAGCTCTTAAAAAATGTAAAAGTTTAAGTGTTGAAAGATTTATAAAAAGTCATTTAATGTATCAGCTATATTTTTCTGCAGTAGTCAAAAATAACGGATCAGAAAAATACAACTTAAGCTACTTTGAAGCCCTTCAAGAAGAAATAAATCATTTAGTAGTTTCTTCAAGGCATATAGATGAGGGCCAGATAAAATCCATGGTTATATCCACCTCGCATGGGAAGGGCTTTTATTATCTTCATGCTGGAAGTACACCAGAAGCAATGAAAATAGGCGCTTCTGACTTTCTTATGAAACAAGTTATTGACGAAGCAAAAGAGAGGGGGTTTGAGGCTTTTAATTTTCTTTCTTCTCCTGAAAATCAACATGGATTAATTAAATTCAAAGAGAAATGGGGTGGGGAAAGCAAAGAATTGATCACATACACCATACCAACAGGCCTGATTGGAAAATTATTATTAGTTATTATGAGTATAGTTGGATAGGTCTTTTATTACCTTTGCAGGTGTGCCACCTGCTAATACATTGGCAGGGATATCGTTTATCACAACAGAGCCGGCGGCGATTACAGCGCCATCTCCTATAGATACCCCTGGATTGATTACTACATGGGAGAAGATTATTACATTGTCGCCAATGTTAACGGACTTAAATATGTGTGCATTTTTATTTATATAATCTGTTCTACTGGCATAGATTCCGACAAACGGGCCACAGTCAAAATTTCTTCCCACTTTAATTTCACTACCACAAGCATATAAAACACAATTTGGTGAGATTGTACTGTTATCACCAATTTCAATCCTCCCTGTATGATTACACCAATTTTTCCCTCCAAGGTGTAGAACTGTGGATGATTGAATATTGATGTTTTTTCCTAATTTTATATTGTTCAACGGCCCTTTTATAATTACATGCGGCTCAAAGCTAGAGTGAGGGTTCTTAAGTCTTAAAACGAATAGATTAAATAGAGTAATATAATAATTGAATACACTATAGATAAAATTCATATGTTTTTCCTTAATCTCCATGTCATTGTTGCCGTGATACCTAATATTATGTCTGTAAATAGTAGAATTAAACGACCAAATATTACCATCGCCGCCAAAGCTTCAAAAGGATAATCCTTGGCAAAATATAAAAAAGCTAGCTCTCGTACACCTGCTCCTGAAGGGAAAAGAAAGACTAAATAGCCTATAAACCAAGCTAGCGTATATAATGCACACAGCTGCAATCCGCCTAGAAAATTCAAGCCAGGCCATGCATAGCCAAAAATTCCCCAAGCCAAGTAATAACAGGCCCAGCTAATAGCTGCGATAAAAAATATCTTGGTTTTAATTGAACAATCACTAGCGGCATAAGGCTCAAGAGCATCTAACCATTGATGTGTTTTTTTATTCGTAAGAGGTTTTAGGAGTCTTTTAAATAATCTAAAAGAGTTATTACTCCATACCACAAAGTAAATTATCAAACCGCTTGCGATTGCTCCTAAAAACCAAGAGGCAGACAGGAAGTAAGATAAGAAAACCGATGATACCCACGCTGCAAAAAATATTGTAAGCAACATAAAAGTCAAGTTAACGCCTAGCCATTGTCCTATGCTTGCTTGCGTTGTTTGTGAAGCTTGGTAAGCGACTCCCCATATTCGTCCAGGTAAATGCTTCATTAGCTGTGCCACAAAAAACAAATGTGATAATTCTCTTTTACTGTGAATCGCCCCAACTCCCTGTCGAAATAATAAGTAAAAAACCTCAAAGACTAAGTAACCACCCACTGTTGTGCCTAGCAGAGTTAACATTAGCCAGCGGGAGTCAAAATGCCCCATGGCGGATAAAGCTTGTGGCCATGCTTCCCATAAAATCCATCCGACCCAAAATAAAGATAAGAATGAAAGCACGGTAAACCAAGGTTTTAGGCGCTGTCGCCAATCTGGCTTTCTCTCTGATCTATAAGGGACTTTATTTTCCATTTTGTAATCCTAGTTTTTCCAGCAAGCATGATGCTATGAGGGAAAGATCAAACACTTTTGCTTGTAATGCTATATCAGACTCGTATTTAGCAGGGCTGGTATTCAATGTTTGTTGTAAACCTTTCGCATAACTAGCGGCTGTTATTTCTTGCACTAATACGCCTGTATTCAGGTCAGCAACTAAGTGTGTTAGGTCGCCAACAGGCATTGATAGTACTGATCGCCCAAGTTTTATTGCATCAGAAAAAACAACAGGGATACTTTCAATTCGGGAGGGTATTAAAACCCAGTCAGAACGAATAATTGCAGCTTCAGCTTCTTGTTTGTTTAAGTAGCCACCAAGAACAATGGGGCGATTTTTCTGCTGAAGGATGGTTACTTTTTCTTTAACTAGATTTTCTAGTGGGCCGCCACCAAAAATCTCAACTGTTTCTATTTTTTTCCAATCTGCATCAGTAAGAAGAGCTAGAGCTTCTAACAAAATATCAACCCCTTTATTCGGATGCCAACGACCCAAAAACAGTAGTCGATAAGGCGCTTGTTCACGGGGCAACGGTGGATTTTTAGTTATTATTGCTCGGGTGCTGGGAAGAAATTCTATTTCTCTGCCAGAAATTTGTTTAGCATCCTCAGCGAGTTGATACCCATCAGCGTAGGCGTTTTTGGCTTTCCTTATTACATTGGCAAGTATTTGCTTAACGATTGGCCATTTACCCAATGACCATATATCACTACCCAATACCCAAACTGAGTACTCTATACAAAGTCTTTTGGCAATACGCCTTGCCCACTCTCCACTAGGAAATCCCCACAAGGCAAAAATATGGCTACTCTCCAAAGATGCATTTAAAACAGCCTTCTGCCCATTAATTAAAACCTTAATAAGCCAAACAAAATCTCTTGGTACCCAAGGTTTGAGGGTGGATAATGGCTTAGGTGGGGCATTATACCTGTAAATACGGATGTTGTTTTTCCAATCTTCTACACAATTCGCTATACCTGGTGCAACAACATGCACACGGCAACCTTGGATAGCAAGCTCTTCTACGAGATCAGATACGAAAGAACCAGCAGCTTCACTACCATCATTAGCTATAGGGAATGATGTTGTAACCAGTGTAATGGTTTTCATTTTTTTAAGACAACCTCATAACCTTGTGTCATATTTTCCCAATTTGGTAAAATACAGCTGATAAGCCATGTTAAAATGTTTATGATAAATATACTTAATATAGCTATCGGCATCAAAAATAATGTTAATTTATTTTTTGTAATACAACCTGCTATAGCTATACAAAATAGTAGTCCAGCGGTCTTTAATGCATGCAATCTAGGTTTTACCTCTATATATTGAAATCCTGTATTTTTTGCTATATTTTGTAACCCGTACCGACTATAACGCTGAAAATCAAATGGTGCATCATGTATAGGGTAAAGAAAAGGAATACTTATCCATGCTGTTCCACCAGACTTAAGCACTCTGTATATTTCACTAAAGACTTTTTCGGGGTCTGGAACATGTTCAATAACTTCTAAACAAGCGATATTATCAAAAGAGTCATCTGCAAGAGGTAAGTTCACTGCATCAGCGATAATATTAGGTTTTGATTTGTATATTTCTATGCCTGTATGTGGATGATCTAATGCTGTATATTGAACAGATCTAGGTAGTTCTTTTTCCAACCATCTATCCCCAGCACCAATATCAAGAAAACTGCCTTCTGCTTGTTGCAAGCCATTAGGTGGCTTTCTTGAACCAAGTAACCATTGTGGGTGTAATGGTGTTGCCTTTACTATTTTTTTTAAAAAATTAAGCATTCCTATTACCTGTTACGCCAATTTTAAATTTTTAAGCTATTAAAAAATAAAGGACATAACCCAATTTTAGTTTGACCAAGAAATATAAATCAAAGTTATGCCAATATAACAATCTACCACTTTGGTATACTTATTCATATAAGAACTTTACCAACATGCCGTTATTACAACTATTGAGATGCAGAGGATTTCCTCCTGCTGTGACAAATGCTAAAATTATAACCATTTGCAATATACCAGTTTGAACACTCCGCTCCTCAGATAGGTGGAGGAAGAGTGCGTGTAACGATATGGTTAGCTTTTTATTGAGCATTTGTCTTGAGTGGATTTCCATACCTCTTGAGGTATTCTACACCAATTTCAGCCGACCCCGTATAGGTAAGATGTTGATCATCTGGATAGAATGGCACTTTGTTGAGATAGGAGTAGCACACCGTTTCTGGACAAATAATCGAGTTAAAGTCTAATACTATCAGCCCCTTATATTTTATTTTTAATTTAACTAAATCACGTTCCCAATCTGTAAAATCAAGATCACGATACTTTCGATCAAAAAAACATTTGTCTTGAGGATATGTAGTTCGTAAATTACAATTTACATCTACATCTTTGAGAATAGGATGGCTTTGTTGCATAAACCTAGCCTAGAAAGATTATTCAGTCCTATAATTTCAATATGAATAAACCTGCTCCTAAAATCTATCGTACAACTAACTGGTCTTCCTACAATCGTGCCCTCATTAACCGAGGTAATATTTCCATTT
>NZ_JBWKMK010000117.1:0-12192 GCF_056431365.1 Acinetobacter seohaensis | reverse complement strand
CGCCTTACAAAACTGTAAAGCGTATATTGCAAGAACGGACTGACCGCTACAAGTCGGAACTGACCGACTCAGGCTCTAGTTACACGCTTGGCAACAAGACATTAACAGAGTGCGAATTAGTCCTTGAGTATGTTTGAATACATTTTAAGGAACAGTCAAAACTGACTCCCGTTTTTATGCTCTAAACCTTGTGGCTGAGTGTATGGCTAGAATGATTAATTTTGACGATAACCATTCGGATTCTGCTTTTGCCAGTTCCAGCTATCAGTCAACATATCTTCTAGGCCATATTGTGGTGTCCAGCCCAGTTCTTGCAAGGCGCGGCTATTATCTGCAAAAGATATCGCCACATCGCCTTCACGACGTGGTGCAAACTCAAATGGAATCTGCACACCATTGACCTGTTCAAAAGTATTCTTCACTTGCAGCACCGAAATTCCATTACCCGTACCAATATTCCAAGCACGGCAACCCTGGGCAGTCAAACGGTTATTCAAGGCACATAAATGCGCGTTGGCCAAATCGACCACATGAATATAATCGCGCACACCAGTACCATCTGGTGTGGGATAATCCTGCCCAAAAATTGACAGTTTTTCACGACGTCCCACCGCCACTTGGGTGACATAAGGCATTAAATTATTTGGAATACCTTGTGGGTCTTCGCCAATGCAGCCACTTTTATGTGCCCCCACAGGATTAAAATAACGCAATAGCGCAATCGACCAACGTGCATCGGCAAGGGCTGCTTTTTGTAAAAGCTGTTCCACAATCAGCTTGGTATAGCCATAGTTATTGCTTGGCATACCCGTTGGCATCTCTTCATTCAACGGCGAAATATTGGATTCGTCATATACTGTAGCCGATGAACTAAACACCAATTTAAACACATGCGCGCGCTGCATCGCCTGCATCAAGCTAATTGAACCCGCAATATTGTTATCAAAATAGCTCAGTGGAATTTGTTGGCTTTCTCCCACTGCTTTGAGTCCTGCAAAATGAATCACTGCATCAATTTGATGTGCAGCAAACACAGCATCCAAAGCAGCAGCATCACGAATATCACCCTGAATAAACTGCAAGGTTTTGCCCGTCAGTTGCTGCACCCGCGCCAATGACTCTGCCGAGCTATTAGATAAATTATCTAGCACCACCACGCTGTGCCCTGCATTCAGCAACTCAACACAGGTATGTGAACCGATATAGCCCGCACCGCCTGTGACTAAAATATTAGCCATCTATTTTTCCTAATAAAATTTTTAATAAACCTTGAGTCGATGCATCGAGTGCCGATAAATCCTGTTGCTGCCCATTTAAAATAGGCAAAAGCTGATTGGCAATTTCCTTACCTTTTTCTACGCCCCATTGGTCAAAAGGATTGATATTCCACAGCACCGATTGTACAAAGACTTTGTGTTCATACAAAGCAATCAACATGCCTAAGCTATACGGATTGAGTTCTTGCAATAAAATACTGCTACTTGGCTGATTACCACTGTACTGCTTATATGCCGCTAAGCCATCTAATTCCTGCTGATCTAAAGCCTGATTACCAAAGGCCAAAAGCCGCGACTGTGCCAAGCAGTTAGACAAGGCCAAATGATGCTGCTCTACCAAAGCCTCAGCATTTTCAGCATAGGTAAATTGATTCCCATTATAACGCTGCACAGGGGCAATAAAATCACAGCTGACCGCATGTGTCCCTTGATGCAACAATTGATAGAACGCATGCTGTGCATTCGGCCCGACCTCACCCCAAACAATCGGGCAAGTATCGACGCTCACCGCCTCGCCATTACGCTGAATCGACTTGCCATTCGATTCCATTTCTAATTGCTGTAAATACGAAGCGAAGTATTTTAAACGTCCATCATAAGGCAAGACCGCATGAGTCTGAATATTCAGGAAATTATTATTCCATACCCCAAGCAAGCCCATCAGCACTGGGATGTTCTGATCAAATGCAGCATTTTGAAAATGCTGATCAACCGCATAAGCACCTGCTAAAAACCGCTGAAAACCCGCAATGCCAATGGTCAGGGCAATCGGTAAGCCAATACACGACCATAACGAATAGCGACCACCCACCCAATCCCAAAGCAAGAGCTGATTTTCAGGACAAATGCCCCAAGCGGTCATTTTATCGGCTTTGGTGGATACCCCAATAAAGTGATGTTTCAGAATTTGCGCATGTGTGCCCAAAGCCTTTTCTAGCCATTGTTTCACCGTTTGTGCATTGGATAAGGTATCAATAGTGCCAAAAGACTTGGACGAAATAATAAATAAAGTGGTTTCAGGACGCAGACGATGCAGCAATTCAGATAGCTGGCTGCCATCCATGGTAGACACAAAATGTACATTCAGTGGTTTTTCAGTTGCCACTTTAAAATCAGATAAGGCTTGGGTCACCATCAACGGGCCTAAATCTGAGCCACCGACACCAATATTGACCACATCCTGAATCACTTCACCCGTGGCACCACGGTATTGGCCTGCATGGATTTTTTCCACCAAGGCATACATACGCTCAAGCTGGGTATGGACTTGCTCAGTCAATGCAGCGTAGGCATCGGTCTGTTCGGAACCGCTTGCTGCTGTGCTGGTCGCAGGCAAACGCAAGGCCCAATGCATCGCATCGCGCTGTTCGGTATAGTTGATTTTCTCTGAGCCAGTTGCCGTTGAAAATAAACGTTGAATCCACTCAGCAAGCTGACTCTGCTGTGCAAACTGAACCAGAGTCTGCAACACCTTGGCGTCAATCCGATGCTTGCTATAGTCAAACAGCACACTGTCCAAAGCCACCGAGAAACGCTGAAAACGCTGCGGATCTTGAGCAAACAGCTGATTTAAATGCAGATTCTGAAACTGTTGCTGCAATTGTTGTAACTGCGACAAGGCATTGTCATTTGGGGAGATCGAGCTTTGCGTCTGTGGCATTGTGCTACGAATCATTAGCGACCGACTCCCATATAAGCAAAACCTTGTGCCTTCACAAATTCAGGATCATAAATATTGCGACCATCCAAAATCAGCGGATGCTCCATCTGCTTCAATAAAGTTGGGTAATCCAGACTCCAATATTGTTTCCAAGCGGTCAGCACACATAATGCCGATGCACCTTCTACCGCTTGGTATTGGTCTGCACATAAAATCAGATCATCACGCTGACCATACTGTGCCGCAATTTCAGGTAAGGCTTGTGGATCGTGCAGTTTTACCGTGACACCCTGCGCCCACAATGCAGGCAACATCACATGAATGGGAGAATGTTGCACCCGTGCGGTATTTTCTTTAAAGGCTGCGCCCCAAATCGCCACGGTTTTACCGTTTAAATCGCCCTGATAATAATTCCAAAGCTTTCTAAACAAGAGTTCTTTTTGTTGTTCGTTAATGTCCCAGACCTGCGCCAACAGCTGACTTTTCACCCCTGTGGTGGATACGGTACTGGCCAGAGTCTGAATATCATGACTAAAGTTTTCACCGCCAAACCCCGCACCAGGATACATATATGATGCACCAATACGGCTATCTGCCGCCATACCCTGCCGCACATGCTCAATATCAATCCCGAGTTTTTCTGCCACCACTGCCAAGTCATTGATATAACTGATACGAGTCGCCAACATGCCGGAAATACTCAGTTTGGTAAATTCTGCATCCAACACGGGCATAAACAGGTATTGCTGTGCACGGGGAAATAAAGGGCGGAGTAATTCTTTGAGTTTGACTTGTGCACGTTCATTTTCACAACCCACCGTGAGTTGCTGTGCCCGAGTCATACTTTGAATGGCATTACCCTCTTGAATCATGTCAGGCAAATACATCCAGTCATCTTGTGGCAAGATTTTTTTCAGGCGCTGTGTGCCATTTAAACCCAAAGTCGAGGCATTGATCATCAATTTAGGGTGAATGATCGGACGTTGTTGCAACTGCCGCAAAACAGTTAAGGCGTGAGCTTCTTCAGTCGGGTTCAAACTGAGTAGATACACATCCACATCTAAAGGCAATGCAGCAAAATCACAATAGTGTAAAAAGCCCTTACTGCATTGTTGTTGTAATAACAGGCTCAAGGCTTGGTCTTGAAAGCTGAGATGTTGCTGTTCGAGTGGATGGGCAGCATCCTGAAAGATATCACACCAATAGACTTGATGCCCACATTCTGCCAAGAGTGCAGACATCACGCCTGCATAGAGGGTTTTTCCGAAGACTGCGACTTTCAAAATGTGGTTCCTGTGTATTGGTTGATGCTGTTTATTTCACGTGGGTTCCTCCCTTTTTTAAAGGGAGGTTAGGAGGGATTTTTACATTTCATCCTTTCCTACATCATATATGAATAACTTTTCAGGTTTTTTAATCCCCCTCAATCCCCCTTTGAAAATGGGGAAGTTCACACTAGCAAAGGCTTTATAATGGATGTTCCACCATGAGCAAGAATTTAAGCACTGCTTTAAATTTTCGCACATAAAATCAATTTTATAATGAGCACCCCTCTCTTTTTTAAAGAGAGGTTGGGAGAGATTTTCAACATTGGAAGTTTTCACCATATTTGGCTCTCCTTTTTTTAATCCCCCTTTTTCAAAGGGGGAAGTTCGCACTAGCAAAAGCTTTATAATGGATGTTCCTCCCTGAGCCAGAGTTTAAGCACTGCTTTAAATTCTTGCGTAAGAAGGGAGGCTAGGAGAGATTTTCTAATCTTTCCTCCCTCAACCCATCCTTAAGATTCAATCTTTAATTCTTGAATCAAGGCTTTAAAATCATCACCTAGTTTTGGATGATCAAGCCCATAATGCAACACCGCCTTTAAGTAACCCAACTTACTGCCACAGTCAAAAGTCTGACCTTGCATACGGTAAGCTTCCACCACACTGTTTTGTTGCAACATGGCAATCGCATCAGTCAATTGAATTTCATTACCCGCCCCTTTAGGGGTGTTTTCGAGCAAAGTCATAATTTCTGCAGGCAAAACGTAACGCCCCACCACCGATAAATTAGAAGGTGCAGTGCCTACTGCGGGTTTTTCGACAATGCCCTGCATCACGGTACTTTCACCTTCAGCAGGTGCTGTGGCTACATCGACAATACCGTATTGATCGACCAGATGATCTGGCACTGCTTCGACCATAATCTGTGCAGCGTTGCTTTGCTCAAAACGCTGAATCATGCGTGCCAAGTCATTTTGTGCAGCATCATCTTTAACCAATACATCGGGCAACAGTACCGCAAAAGCGTCATTGCCCACTACAGATTTAGCACATAAAACCGCATGCCCTAAGCCTAAAGGCTGTGGCTGACGTACACTCACGACACTGACATGTGCAGGTAAAATTTCGGTAATTTCTTTGAGCAAATCCAGTTTTTGTTTTTGTTCCAAAGTTGTTTCTAACTCAAAGTTACGGTCAAAGTAGTTTTCAATGGAGGCCTTAGAGGAATGGGTCACCAAAATAATTTGCTCAATCCCTGCTGCAACTGCCTCCCGCACCACATATTCAATCGCAGGACGATCGACCACAGTCACCATTTCTTTGGGAATGGCTTTACTGGCTGGCAGAAAACGGGTGCCTAAACCAGCAACGGGTAAAATGGCTTTTTTAATCATCTCAGATACCTGATTTCACACAAATTTTTTAGTTAAATTTTACTCATCAACAAGTTGAATTGACTTACTTCAACTTAGTTTTTGAAATTTAGTTCACCTTAATTTCTGTACCACGCGCATAACCATCCACATAGTGTTCAAGCTGTGCTAAAGCCCAGTCGATATCACTTTGAATTGCGGTTAAGTCATGCATACGCTCGAACACCATCAGCAATTCATCCAACGGATACATTTTTTCATAAGAACGCAAAATACGACTGTGCTGGGTCACTTCGGTATTATCCGCATCAATCAACAATTCTTCGTAAAGTTTTTCGCCTGGGCGTAAGCCTGAATATTGAATTTCAATATCACCTTCCTGACTGCCTGTTTCTCGTACTTTTAAACCACTCAGTGCAATCATTTGACGGGCCAAGTCCTGAATGCGTACAGGTTCACCCATATCCAGCAGGAATACATCGCCCCCCTGACCTAAAGCACCCGCCTGAATCACCAATTGCGAGGCTTCTGGAATGGTCATAAAGTAACGGGTGACTTCAGGATCAGTCACGGTAATGGGTCCACCTTTGGCAATTTGCTGTTTAAACAACGGCACCACCGAACCCGATGAACCCAAAACATTCCCAAAACGGACAATGCTAATTTGGGTCTGATCTTGCGCTTCTGCCATCGCCTGACAATACAATTCTGCCATACGTTTAGACGCCCCCATGACATTGGTTGGACGCACGGCTTTATCGGTAGAAATGAGTACAAAGGTTTCTACACCTGTTTTGACCGCTGCATTTAAGCTAAATGCCGTACCAATAGCGTTGTTTTTCAAACCTGCCAATGGGTTACATTCTACCAAGGGCACATGTTTGTAAGCAGCCGCATGGTACACGGTTTGAACCCTATACTGTTCCATCACTCGCTCTAGTTTGGCCTGATCCAACACTGAACCTAAAATCGGGATAATCGTGACATCGCTATTTAAGCGTAATTCTTTGTCAATGCTATACAACGCAAATTCGGTCAGTTCATAAATCACCAAGGCTTTGGGTTTATTTTTAACAATTTGGCGACACAGTTCAGAACCAATGGAACCACCCGCCCCTGTAACCAAGACCATTTTGTCTTGAATATTTTTAGCCAACAGTTCGGGTACTGGCGGCACAGGGTCACGCCCGAGCAAGTCAATAATATCGACTTCCTGAATATCCGATACGCGAATTTCACCATCGACCAGTTTGGTCAGTCCTGGAATTTCGGTAATTTTAATATGTGCAGGTTCTAAAAATTTGACGATCTCGCTTTTACGCATCCGCCCGACAGAAGGCAGTGCAATCAAAATTTCATCAATATGCTTTTTCGGCATGACTTTTAATGCTGTTTCTGCATCATAGACTTTTAAACGGCCCAACTGTTGTCCAGTGAGTGATGGATCATCATCAATAAACAACACGGGTAAGTGTTCATCGGAATTGTAGAGTGCTCCTGCAATTTGCTGTCCTGCATTGCCTGCACCATAAATCGCCACACGTTTTTTTTGTATATCGGCCTGTAAATAAGAACGCACGATAAAGCGAATAAAACCACGGCTAAACCAGACCCAAGCGAACATGAGAAAGCCGAACATAAGCGGAATAGAAGTGGGAATAAAGGCATCGGTAAAATATGCCAACGCATATAACCCTGCCACAGTCAAAGCCGTACCCACCCCCAATTTGACCATAAACAGTTCGCTGTAGGTACGCACAATAAAGCGATACACCCCAAAAATAAACAGCGATACAACTGCAATCACACTCGCCCATACCGAACCAAAAGCCAAATTGGGTACAACTTCTGCCCCCAAATCAAACTGGCGAATGGCATAACATAGCCACAGCAATACAGGAAATACACAGAAATCCAGCACAACTAAAAAGGCGAGTTTGGCAGCGCGTGGAGATTCTACAGCAGGTTCGATAATGGATTTCATAGATATACAATTATTAATATTTGAATTTTAAAACACCGTATTATTTAATGCAGAATACAGGTTCCAACCTCTAAAAATGAATGTGCAGCGATACTTTGACCACCCGCTACTTTTACTCCCACGCTTAAATGGGCAAATTCCTCAATGACAACGTCATGATCCAATAATGTACCAATATTTAAAATTACACCATCGTTAATCACAGTTTTACGACTAATTACACACCCTGCCATCACACTAACCCCTAGACCGATTTGAGCGGTTGGACTAATCATGCTGTGTGGATGAATAACCGATGTCAATTCTACACCCAAGGCTCGCAAAGTCTGTTGCCATTGTTGACGTAATGCATTATTACCTACAGCCACAATCGCTTGAAGATGCGTAATCTCCAGCTGATTTAAACTGGCAATATTTGTCACAATATTATAGTCATCTACATGTTGTGTTTCAGGCCAACGGTCATCGGCAAACATAATCTCTTGCCATTTTCCGCTAAATTCAGCAGCTTCTGCAACCGCCAAACCATATCCACCTGCACCTAAAATTAACAAGCTGGGTTTATTAAGCATCGGGATGACCTGCCTTGAATTTTATAGCCACAAATAACAATGGCAAATAGGCAATCAGTACTGCCAGTTCAGGGTATGCCCATGGTTGTGTAACAGTTATATAAGCGATAGGAAATAACCACAATAGGTTAATGGCTGCGACAGCCAACGTTACGGGGGTATGACTCCCCCATTTACGCGATAAAATTTGATAGCTATGGCTCCTATGCGCATCATACATTTTATAGCCACTCAACACGCGTTTAATAAGGGTATATGTTGCATCGACCACAAACACACCTAAGCAAATAATCCATGCACAAAACAGTGCCAAGTTTTCTTTTAGGGCGATGAGCGCCAAAATACCCAAAGTGAGACCGAGAAATCCGCTACAGGCATCGCCCATAAAAATTTTGGCCTTGGGAAAGTTCCAGAGTAAAAACCCAAATACACAGGCTGCCAATAACCACAATATGTCTATGTTTAATGTGGTATTCAGTACATAATATAAAATTGCCATACTGACTACAGTGGTAATGGCTTCAACACTGGCAATACCATTAATCCCATCCATAAAGTTATATAGATTCAACAACCACACCAAAAATAATACCGCAATGATATTGGCGATAAAACCAAGTTGCAGACCATTAAAAGCCGTAACTTCGCTAAAGCCCCCCAAGCTGATGACCACGCCTATTGCCACCAAAAAATGAACGGCTAAACGTAGCATGGAGTTAATATGTCCATGGTCATCTAAAAAGCCAAGTAAAGCGATGACAAAGCCCGCTGCCATAAGAGTTAAGCCAATATGTAACGTCAATTGTTGGCTATAGATCAACACCGCCAGCGCCAATAAGTAGCTACATACAACCGCAACACCACCACCACGTGGTGTAGGTACACTGTGGGAACTACGTTCATTGGGATTATCTATTATATTTTTCTTGAGGGCGTAAGCTCGCATGAAATAGGTCATCGCAAACGCAAGTAAAAAGAAAATAAAAAGGGATAGCATGGACATATTTATGACTAGGCTCAGTTTCTATGCGGTGTGTTAAACATTTTTTCTAGGCTTGTATCAACATTATACGGTGCTGTCCAACCTAAAAGTTGAGTATTTTTAGTGGTATCTACCACCAGTTCTGAGCATAGCCGTGAGGCAACCGCTTTTTTCCCCACCAAACTTGCAAGAAAACTGATCAAGCTTTTCGGTACAGGTAGCATCAGCAATTGGTTATTTTGGTATTTTGCTAATTTTTCAAATAATTGTTTGACTGAAATGTCATCCTGATCACTGGCTAGAAATACTTCACCGTTGGCATTAGGATGAGTCATACAAGTATGAATTAGATCGGCTAAATTATAGATGCTCACCATACTGCGTTTATTGTCTAAGCAACCAATAGGTAAAGGGATTTTTTTACTTGCCAAGTTCACCATACTTTTAAAGTTGGCTTTTACATTAGGGCCATAAATGAGGACTGGACGAATAATAACCACTTCTAAACCTGTAAGTTGAGATAGCTCAAGTAAGGCTTGTTCTGCTTCATATTTAGATAGGCCATACGGATCATCTGTGTAGACATCATCATTGGGGTGAAAGGCTTGCGTAGTAGTTTGTTCACCATTCACTTTAATACTGCTTAAATAGATAAAGCGTTTAACGCCACTTTTTACCGCTTTTTGTGCAAGGTTTAAAGTACCTTGCACATTGGTTTGGCGGTATGCTTCAAGTGGCGATGCAGCAGTTTCATGCATGACATGCGCACGACCTGCACAGTGAATAATAACCTCAATCTCGCTCAAATCAATATCGTCTAAATTGTCATTTAGGTCAAAATTGATATTACTAATATTTGGATGGTCAAATGTTCGGGCTTTACGTGTATTCGCTAAAACTGAATAGCCTTTTTCAGCCAAAAATAGAGATAAATATTGGCCTAAAAAACCATTGCTACCTGTGATTAAAGTATGTGAAACAAAAGGCATAAATTTATTCCTGAAATTATTTAGTTAATGCCATAACATCGTCAGCTAAATTATTCATAATATTACTACGTGTATATAAATGAATAAACTTTTCACGTGGCTTAATGTCATAATCTATATTATTAAATGCTTTTACGGCCTCATCCACATTACAAGGTTCAAAGATATATGCCCCATGCATACTATCATTTAAAAAGTCGACAACATATCCAGACAATCCACCCCAAATTGGCTTATTATAACAAGCATATTCAAAAATTTTTGATGGGATTACTTTCTTAAAAGCATCATAGTCATTTAAATGTAAAAATAGAATATCAGCATTTTCATAAAATTTTAACAACTCAATTCTATTTACAGGTGTAATAATTTCTACATTATTTACATTTAATTTCTCTAATTGCTCTTCTAGTTCTTTTTTCCTCCCACCGTTGCCAATCAATTGGAAACTTGCCTTATTTTCAAGCTTTTTTGCTAACTGTGGGATAATTTTATGTAGGCCTTGCCCATCGCCAAAATTTCCAGCATATACAACAGTTTTATTCCTATCTATATTAGGTGTTTTTTTTACTATATTATTTAAAAATATTGAGTCAATTCCATTCGTATAAAAGCTATACGATTTGTTTTTAAATTTACTTTCAAAATATGGTAAAAAACCTCTTGAAACCATATTTACTTTATGTGCCTTATTAATTGTAAATCTTTCAATTACTGACAGTATCGGTAGAACTAAAACTGTCATTTTTTTTGGAAAAACATCTTCTACTGTATCGATAAAAATATCACGTATATCTAAATACAAATAAGCTCTTTTTATTGTCGCTACTAAAGCACCTAAAAAAGCAGTCATTAGACGTGAAGATGTCGCATAGACCACATTATATTTTTTTCCAATAACTAATTTAAATGTGAATAAAAAAAATAGAATAAAACTAATAATTTGCCCTAATACTCCTGAGACTTTTGTACTCACATCCGCTCTGTAAATTGTCACATTTCCGTTATATTCAATTTTTTTACAATCTTCAGAAAAATCTTTATAGCGGTTAGGTAAAGTTGAGATGATATCAATTTTAGCTGTAGGATATTTCTGCTCAATACTCTCTACCAATGCTGTAGTTCTAAATGAACCTGCAGACAAGTCAGGTTTATAGAAAAAACTTATGATCAGTAAATTCATTTACGACTCCACGAAATAGTTGTTTCTAACATCCCTTTTAAAATATTCACACTTACACATTGATTTTCTATTTTTTTTCCAAACTCAGGATGCCACGTACCTTTTACAATATTTAACTCCGAGTCCGTACTGAAACTTATTTCACCCTTATATTCATCTAATTCAAAATTTAACTTATTATCATTTAAAGATGTAATTTTAACATTTGGATGTAAATGAAATTTTGCCTCTGCATTTTCATACTCTCCTAGAATCAAATCAGATATAATCAACTTTTGCTTATTAAACATCCAACTTCGTTGATGGGAAATATTAAGTCCTAAATTATAATAACCATTATGTGAAGCTTTAAAACCATTAATTATACCATTATCATTAAATTCAAGGGATTCTAATTTTGGATATGCTCTACGCGCCACTCTAAACCCCGCCCAGACCTCACTAGAATCAATATTATTTATAACTACAGTATTATGTGCAGAAGTACTACGCTGACGGTTTCGCTCCTCACCTAAACCATACTGAGAAATACCAGAGTTTACGAATAAACGTTCTTTTCCAATACTTAACTCAAAACTCAATGTATCTGCATGCGCATGGCCTGGTTGATAATCGGGACCAACTTTTGCAACATCTACAATCATTTTATAGTCATCACCATAAATTGATATATAGCCGCTTTCTTCCAAATAAGCATCAGTTTTTTTTGCTACTTCATAATCATCTATAATATTCAAAGCTACTGCATAGCTCTTTAAGTTTTTAAAGGTGGGGGCAATGCCCATACGCGCCAACTTAAGGCTTAAACTGTTGAAATATATTATAATTATCGCTTGAAAAATAAAAAAGGTGGTTGTATTTATTAATGCGCTAACACAAAACACAACCACCGTGGCGTATCATGATT
>NZ_JBWKMK010000116.1:0-11144 GCF_056431365.1 Acinetobacter seohaensis | reverse complement strand
TGGCCAGAAAAATGAGTCGTTCTCGCTGTTCTAAACTAAGTGGTACAGAAACAATTCGAGGCATGTGTGAACATCTGTTAACTAAAAAAACTTTTTCGCATGATTAGTTATTTTTGTCAACTTATATTGATAATCAGCATATGAAACAAGCATAGGCAATCCAAGTACTATGCCAACGAATTCATTCAATTTTCTGTGATGAAATCCTTGTCCATGGAGAACTTGATGCTGAAGCTCAACCCCATGAGCAAACATTGCGCCAAGTAAAACTATTCCGCACATCGTTAGATAAATATTCCCACTCAATGCACAGCTACCACCTGTACCAAGTAATATTAAATAAATCGTTAATTTTAAACCAAAGGTGACGTCATTAGATCTGCTACGTAAATCTACTAATGGAAACCGTTTGAGGGCTGAATTTTCCATAATTTTCTATCCAAAATATAATTAAGGCGATGGCTATCTTTTACTGCTAGAGAACTTTTACCTTTAAGAATTATCAAAAAAACAAAATCTTATTGTTTAGTAAACACAACCATTTTTTTGTGATTGCATTAATTTTATTATCAATATTCATAGCTAAAAGTAAAAATAGAGTTCCTTATGTTGTATTAGGAAATTTTATGTTCGACTATAAATTACTTGTTGCTTTTAATGCTGTTATCGAGGAAGCAGGTTTCGAAAAAGCAGCCAAAGCACTGGGCTTAACACAATCAGCTGTTTCTCAACGTGTCAAATTACTGGAGGCAAGATTAGGTCATGCAGTTTTGGTAAGAGAGACGCCACCAATTCCTACTGAGATAGGGAAATTATTATTAAGTCATGTTCAGAAAGTAAGCTTGCTAGAATGGGATATTCAAAATTTCGTCCCAACTCTTAATGATGAGCAATCATTTAAACGGTTACGTATAGCATTAAATGCAGATAGCCTTGCCACATGGTGGGCTAGTTCTGTAAGTGACTTCTGTAATGAAAATAACTTACTATTGAATCTAATAGCTGAAGATCAAGAAGTGAGTTTGAATTTTATGCGTACAGGAGAAGTAACCGCTTGCATTGGATCTGTCAAAAATCCTATTGATGGAGCTAGAAGTATATTACTTGGAGCAATGAGATATAAAGCTGTTGCAACCCCTCAATTTATTGCCAAGTATTTCCCAAATGGTATAACCCCAGATGCAATTGCTGATGCACCTGCTTTGATATTTGGACCAGAGGATATATTGCAACATAGATTTTTAGAATCATTGGGCGTTAAGAAAAGATTTAAATACCATTTTTGTCCTTCTTCTGAAGGCTTTGTACGTTTTACTGAAGCCAATCTCGGATGGGCAATGATTCCAGAACTACAAATACAACAGCATTTAAAAAATGGGAATCTTGTTGAGCTAATACCAAATACAGAAATTGATGTGCCTCTATATTGGCATTATTGGTTAAACAGTGGAGAACTTGTTAATAGATTGACTAGACATTTAATGAGATCATCTAAGCAGCAATTAATACGATTGCATAGGTGAAATCTTAATTACTAACTTTTTTAAGCTATTGATCAATAGATAGGGTTCTATTTCACAATAACATGATCATGCTAGTCTTTCGGTAATCCCCCCTGAAAATAATAGGATCTAAATTATAGAGATTCTAGCTGTGATCATCAGGTTATTAATTAGAAAAAATTATTTATTCTAATTTAAAGTGGCTCATTGCGAACAAAAATGACTGGTATGGTACGAACAGGAATGACTGGTAGGCTACGAATAGGAATAGATGGTAGGTTTGTGCAAGAATATGCACTATACAAAATTACCCATTATGTCCAATATAAATCAATAACTTAATACACAATAAACAACCCAACCACTACCGATTGGATTTTTCATGTTTCACGACTTTATGTAGCCTTATTTAACACTAAAGTAGAAAAAAATGTACAGATGAAATATGAATATATGTCCAAGTAGGAGCAACAGTAGATGAAATCGCTACCTATTTGTTTGATTTATCTATTAAACAGGGCTATTAGAGTATTTTTAGAGTGCTATTCATACTCTCTACCCCTACAAAATTTAAGAAAGATGTTTTGATAACGATTCTACCGATAAAACAAATGGCTAATTATTTTTTTTGAAGCTCTATGGGTTTTGGTAACCAATATGAATGCCCATTAAATCTTACATCATAACCATCTTCTATTTCTGTAATCATTTCCGTTTTAATCTTTAGGGCATCAATGTAAGGAAGTTGGTGAAAATATCTAAGTCCATTTCTGACCCAACTTAGAATATGTTCACTGTCACTTAAATCAGTTTGGGTAAGTGCAACAAGTTCCATTTCTAGTTTTTTCTTTTGTTTAGTCTTTAAAAAATCGGATTTTTTCAATTTTAAATAATCAATGGAAGTACCGTAATTTTCATTTAAAAAGTTAATGAATCCAGTGAGTGCAGCAGCTTGACCTGAATAATCAGTCAGATACGCTTTGACATGCCCCAAATTTGGTAATTGAGCACTTTCTCCCTCTATTGACAACATCAACGCCACAGCAGGCTTTACAGCCAACCTCACTGAACGTATTGAAGTTTCACCTCGTTTGATTTTTTCTTCTAATTTATTCTTGTATTCTAGTACAACATCATAAGCCAAAGATGGTTGAAAAATACGTTGCACAAGTTTTTCCATCTGATCTCGTTCTGAACAACTTTTTTTGTTATCCATATCTATTCGAATGTCATGCACCTCTTCAAGCCATTGCATCACCAATTCAAATTTTCTAAGCCCACTACTTCGTAACCTTGCTAATAACTGCTTTGTTGTAGGCATAGATTGATTCCAATCTATTTCGGTTTTCATAAAGAAATGGGTATGTTTATTTATATATAATGCGGCTTTATGTGATCCCACTTTCTTTTCTAACCAGCCTGTATAGTTTTCATACTGCTGTTTTAAGTAGCTAGACTCAAATACTTTCTGATTTTGATCAAATTTATTCCATAAATTTTGATGCCAATAACAATCATCGCATAAATCAGCACAACCTGCTGCAATCATACAATGACATGCTTTACAGGATTTCTGAGGCTTATCTCTACATTTTTTACACGTTCTTTGTCCTGATGCATCAGACTCCAATAAGCGATGTTTCTGGCACGATGGACATGTCTCATAATCTCGTGTCGCACATTTTGGGCATACCCGTAGATCATCATTAAATCGTGAAATTCGGGTCAATTTTTGTGATGGCGTACCACATCGTTCACAAGGCTCAATGGGTCTAAAATACACGGAACAACTATTACACACCACACCATATTCGGTCAGCTTACCTATTGGTTTATTTGTCTGATTACATCGAATACAGGGTTGTTTCTTAATACATTCGTTACAAATGGCTTGTTCATCATCTCTAGGGAGTCGGGCAAAGTCACCACAACTTGGGCATAATCGTTTTTTAAAGATACGAGCATAACAAGTCGAACAATATTTCTTGCCTTTATATCGTTTTTTTATGAAAGAAACAGACTGGTTGCATCCATGACAGTCATGTTCAATAACATTTTCAGTCAATATACCTCGCTCCACTATTATTGCTTCTTCTTAATAAATTTAACCATTGGCGTTGTACACTTGCTTTAGATTTTGGCTTAGTAACAGTTATTGCTGCACGAGAGACAGGATAATGTCTTGTAGGCTTAATCATTAAATCTTTCATCTGTTGGAGCTGAACAGGCAGCTTCTTACGCTTATCCCAAAAGTTTGCATGACTAATTCCGTATTCCTTTGAACGCTGTATTAGTAAATTACATGGAATATCCATAATCTGATCCAATATTGAAAGCAAAACTATTCGCTCCTGAGTATTCAGATATTCAAATGCCAAAGGAGTAATTGGTTTTGGAAGATGTAAATTTACGTCAAAACTTTCAAATAATTGAATCACATTTTTATTGGGCGTATTGACCAAAAATCTGATCTCACTAAGCCATGCTCGAGCAATTTCAAACCATACTTGAGAAGTCACTGAGGATTGATTATAAAAACCAAATTTTTGTTTTAAGACTTGCTCTGCTTTATTTTGGAAGTTTAAAGCATTTAAATTGATGTTTTTGCTTTCCTCACAACGCCTTAAATCAAAACCACATGTCGTACAGATCGCTAAACAACCATGTTCCATATCGGCTTTAAATGGTTGGATCGTCACACCACATTCAGGGCAATGGTCAATTAAACTTAACTGATGCTCAACACAACTACAATGCCACCCCATACGCCACATTAAACGCAAATAAGGCGGATTTTCATGACTTTTCAAGCATTCAACACACACTTGCCGACCTGATGTATTTGAGCGGTTTCGTGTGCCCAAGGATAAAACCCAAGGGATATTTTGATTTGGATCATAATTTGGCTGTATCTGAGAAACGACGCTACTCAACATCGATTGCTGTATATTCTGTTTTGACTCCATACTATGAGATAACAGAGCATCGAACCTTTCTGCATCTACTCCTTTGTCTAAATCAATCGTTAAAGCTCTCCATTTCCCCCATAAAGCCTCAATGAGAACCATAGGTGAGCAACCTACATCTAAGGCGGAACGAATCAACCACGATGAAAATACTTCCCCTTGCTGAATGGGAGTTCTGATATACCAACATTGTTCAGGTTGACTCATCTCTACCTCCCTATAATGATTTAGCAAAATTAACTCAGGCTGAGATTTATATTTCTAATATTTCTTAAACCCTCCGTAGGTTTAAGCCATTTAAACTTATGTACGATGTCATAGGTAATTTCTTCATCACCTTGTAAAATGGCTTCTTTAGCACACTCCACCAATAATCGATTTAAATCCCCCAGATTTCCACCTGACACTTCAAAAATCAACGTAGCAATCTCTTTGGATGCAAGATTAGACTGTTTTTTTAACGGCAATAGTCGAACATAGCTCACTAATAATCTTAAAAAATCTTGATTGAGTTCCCATTTGGGTAAATTCACCACATCAAAGCGACTGGCATATTGCGGATCAGTATGCAGTATGGTGATTGCTTCACGAGTACCGACACCTACGATATTCAGACTCAATTCATTACTGAGGTTCTTGAGCGTATTCATGACTTCGGGAAGCAATTTGGCTGAACCTGTCAGACAATTATGAATTTCATCGATAATCAACATTTTTGTTTCATACTTACGCATCAAGTGTACAGCTTGATTTCGTAATTTGGCTTCAGGATCACTTGCCCGAAATGGCACAAAGAAATGATTTAAAATATTAATATAGAGTTCTTTAACATTCGCTTTTGCTGGAGCAAGTATCGGCAAAACAGGCTTGGTCACGGACAACAAATCCATATCGGCATCACTTACGGTTTTTGTATAATACTGTCTAGCAAACTCATGGATGATGGTTGTTTTGCCCATATTGGAGTCTCCAACAATCAACAAGCATTCTGATCTTAGTTTCCTAGGGCGATTCAGAATATCAGTCAATATATTCATGATGGTAATCGCTTTCTTATAGCCAATCCATCTATCAGTAAATAATGTCTCAATTCGTTCACTATCACTTAATTGCATGATTTCAAGTACATGCTCTGCAAGATGTTCATATTTTTCCATTACCTCACCTTAAATCATCAAATGCAGTTAAAGGAGTACTCCACAAATCATCACTTGTCTGAATGCTTTCAGAAACTACAGCCTTTTTAGACTGATTCTGTTCGGAAAACTGAGTGATGGCTTTTTCATTTTCCTTTTTTCTTTGGTTTGAGCGACGTTGCTTTCGAGTCAAGCTTCGAGCCTGATTAAGCTGTTCACGTAGATGTAAAATCGCCTTGTAAATCTCATCTTGATTCTGAACATCCTGACGCTCACTTTTGAGATAGTTCTGAACCTGCTTATATTCAAATAAGCTAATCGGTGGTATCTCTCGCTTTGCAGTAGGTACTTTAAAATAGGTATTAGAAAATGGCTCATAAAACCAAATCTGTGAAATATCCCTCGGATCACGTTTAAACAAGAATTTTCTTTTACGCTTTCGATTATTATCCTCTGGATCAATAGAATTAACCCATTGTCTTAAACAGTCGGCAAAATAGAATAAGTTATCTTTTTGTACCCCTGTACGCTGAATGGTCGCTTCAAATTCAGGTAGAAAATCAATAAACAAGGTATCTTCATCTGATACACGTTCTTTCAACCCTGTACCTGCTGTCATCCTCGTTCCCCAAACACCTTCTTCCCATTTAACTATTGGGGATGTTCCTAAAGCGGAATGTTTCTTCTGGTGATAAACTTTAGTAATCCAATAAACGATATAGTATTCAAGCTCTTTTAATGTCATGCAAGCTTGTTTAGCGGAATCATAAGTTCCACGCTGCTGCACATTTGAAAAAGTTGTACCATCCAAGACATGCATTTCAAGATTGACGATACCAAGCATACGCTCGATGTGACCACCAAACCTTGCCCCACCAATTGGTCGGTATTCCCAATGAATCCCATACTTTAGACATGCTTTACTGATGTGATTGGTTCTAAAATCAGGTCCATTATCTGTATGCACCGAGTCCATGATCCCTTCGACCTGCCATTCAGCATCAATATCTAGTTCGATCAACTTGCGTTTTTTTGACAAAATACAAGATGCTATACACATCGCCACTGAAGTCGTACTTGGTGCTTCTAGTGATAGGTAATATCCAACAATCATCCGACTGAAAACATCGATTGCCAAGGTTAAGTGAGGTTTTCCAATCGCTTCTCTAAACTCATCGTCCACGATTTCAATATCTAGAGGAGTATGATCAATCTGCACATATGCCAAAGGGTAATCAGCATTTGGAAATGAACCCGCAGCAGCCTTAAATTTATCTATTGCAGCTTTTGATCCAAGACGTGCTTTCGTTACTTGGTAATCATTTAAAGCCTCAATTCTTCTACGAATAGAGTTTTCATGCGGTGCTTCAAGTTGAAGCCGAGAACACTCTGCTTTTACAATTTCAATCGTTTTGGAAATACTAGGTTTCTTCGCATTCAAATATTCATCATTGATAGCTTGTTTAATGATATTGCTCACTTGAGGTGACAACCTTGATTTTTCAGTTGTCCAACCTCTTTTTTTGGGAATCAACGCCATTAGAGAATTATTTTCCCGATAGTCTTTAAGCCATTTCCACAATGTTGAACGATTCACATCATATTCATTCGCCCTATTTTCGACCAGTTCAGTCGTTGAATACTCAATCAAAGGCTTAATAATCTCATAACGTTGTAAAGCAATCTGCCAAGCTTCATTACTAATATCATGATCCCCCTTATTCAAACTCTCAGTTAGCGTATTTTCCCCATTAAAAACGGTCAAACTTCTAGCATTGACCTGTAGACTACGTACCGAATCAAGACTTGATATAACAATGTCATTGGCATTTAAAACATTCACAATTTTATAGGGTTGCCCCTCATAACCGACAACCACATTGGGTTTAAGCGTGATACGACTACGATCGATATTGACAACATTAGATTCAATCATTTAGATATTCCTCGCAAATGCATCATTTTGGTTCACCCATATCACTGTTTCAGCAGTTAAAGGACAATACAAATCACAAGTAACTATTCGCTTTGCCACTAATGCCCAAACTTGGTGAATCCCTTTTAAAACATTGGTTTTATCTTTAAAAATATGGGCAGGTAATTGATTAATTGTTGATTGACCTAATTTTTGCAGAGTATCGAGTAATAATTGTTGATCAACGGCATCGACATGAGAGTGTCTAAATTTTTTTAAGAAATTAATATTTTCCCAATAATGATCATATAATCTTGTTTCACTGATAATTTTGAACTTCCATCCTTTATCAGCAGCAAAACGATGAGCTGCTCTAAATTTTGGTTTTAACTTATCCCAGTCCTCAACAAGCTTTTTCTTAGGCTTAATTTCGATGAGCATTGGTACTGGAAAATCCTCAGAATCTTCACAATTCGAGCTTGAAAACTGCACTAAAAAGTCAGGGGTGTAGGTTGATTGATTACCCAATTCAGTGATGTAGGGGATAACTACAGGTTGACCTATAATATCAATCACATTGTTATTAAATTCTTGCTTAAGTATGAAATCACGCTCAAGAGTCGATTCAAACCATATTGTTTTTTCACCTCGAAAGGCATAATTTCCAGAAATACTCCCATAAACAGTTTGAGCTTTTCTAACAGATAAGTATTCATCACTCAATTTTTTCATAAAAATTCACCATTCAGGCACTCGTGCCTATTAATGTAATTTTGCAAGCCACTCTTATCTATTTATGTAAATAATCTAGTTTAATTGTGTGAAATTAGAGTGACAACCTATTGATTATCTATAATGCCACTCTATTCTATTGCTGTAAATGACAGAGGCTCATATCCCAAACCCGGTGAAATTACCTTGGCGCATTTAGGCGTTTTATTTTTAGATGAATTGCCTGAATTTGATAAAAAAGTGTTAGAAGTGCTGCGCCAACCTTTAGAGTCCAAAGAAATTGTGATTTCCCGCGCCTCTCGGCAAATTACCTTTCCAGCCAACTTTCAACTGATTGCTGCCATGAATCCCTGCCCTTGTGGTTATGCTTTTAATCAAGATGTGCGCTGTCAGTGTTCTGCAGAAAGTATTAAACGCTATCAAAACCGTATTTCAGGGCCGTTATTGGATCGTATCGACTTACACATTGATGTACCACCTCTGCAAGCACATGAATTACAGGACACCCGACCAGTGGAAAATTCTGAAACCGTGCGAAGCCGTGTCATTCAAGCATATACACGACAATTGCAACGCCAAGAGTGTTTAAACATGGCGCTCAGTCCCAAACAATTAGAGCAATTTGCACATTTAGATGATACTGCGCAAAATATTTTAGCCATTGCGCAGCAGCGTTTGAACTTATCGGCACGTGCGTATCATCGGGTGTTACGAGTGGCACGCACCATTGCAGATTTAGCCCAAAGTGAACAGATTCAAAGTCCACATTTGAGTGAAGCACTGTCTTATCGTGCCCATGAAGCCTGATTGAAAGTCTAATTAAGAGTTCGATTAAGAATCTGATTAAAAGTCTAAGAGATGAAAATAGCCCATTGCCATGCCTGTACAATGGGCGAGTTGTTTTTATTGTTTTAAGTTTCACTCCTAACTGGAGCTTTTATTTATCGTCGTAACCGTATCTTTAGAAGGCTTTAGTTAAAGTAAATACAGCTCCTGTTTCAACGCCACGCTTTGCCGCATGCGAAAAACCATCGGTATCAATATCAGTTCCTACAGCAGCCAATTCAGCAGATAAACCTTCAACTGAAGCAAAGTTATAGCTTACACCGACTTTCCAATCTACATAGCTGTCTTTTCCACCGCCAAAATCAAAGTCATCTGCTTGGGTGTAACCTAATCCAGCAACCCCAGAAAAGCCGGTACTTCCAATGGGTGCGGTATAAGTGGCATTGAAATACCAAGCATCGGTGTCACCACCTAAGAAATCATTACTGTAGTTAATGGCTGTTAATAAGCTGGCATCTTTAAACAAAACATCACTAAAACCTAATTTTGCATAAGCTTCGAGCCAGTTTAAATCGCTCTCACTTGGGTAGGCGTAATACCAAAAACCCACATCCAAAATGGGTTTGCTGGCAAAATAATCTAGGCTTGTGGTATAGCCCATATAAGGGTCAAGCTCTAAATGTGCCGTACCACCAAAATCGACATTGGAACCCCACACGCCTGCATACACGCCAGAATCATGGCTGAGAGCAAAACCTGCTTGCACTGCGGGATCATTAAAGGTTTGAGTTAAACCACGATAGCGATAATCACTGGTTAAGGCTGCTGTCCCGCTAAACGACATGCCTGTCGCATTTTCTGCAGCAAAGCTGAGACTTGATGTGGCTGCGAACATCGCCAAAGAAAGTGTTTGAAGTACGAATTTCATTTTAGATTCCCCCTGCATCTGATGAGATGCTTGTGTCTATTGTTGTTTAACTCACATGGAGGATTGCAAACCGTGTGCCAACATTCAAAAAAACAAGATTTTCCATACTCAGAATAGGCTCACAACCACATCTAAATGATTGTTATTTATATTTATTTTTAAATTAATAAATTTCTTATTTTCATCGCTATGGCCTACAACTCACTTTTGTTCATTCTTTTTACATAGATGTATAAGTCATATTTACCGTGTAAATACAGAATACATTGCAACATTTTTGATGTACCTGACTTAGAACTCAAATTTAAACTGCCTAAAAAAGTGCAATAACATTTATTCGCACATCTTTGCATATACTAAAAACTGGGACAAAGTCATTACTCATATGCTTACAGCCCCTTTCCCATTAAGGGCGAACAGCATGTTTGGCCTAGAAAAATATTGTTTGAATACGAATAATTTTTTTGCACCAAGAACATGCATATCATTCAAATTGTTAAACCGAATAGCCAATGTGAGATTTCAGCAGCATTGTGACAGGTCGATGCAATATCTTCTGAAGTTATTACACTTAAAAATTTAGCAAAAAGAGAAATGCTTACTGGGTCAAATTCATCAAAAACAGCACAAATAAAACACCGTATTTCACATGAAACACCTCATAGCTAAAAACTATTAGTTACCCCATCAACACCATTCTATTTTTTATACTTTTAGTTCAAGTAAAAACCAAAATATACAACCTTATCTATTCTTAAATTTAAAACCGCACTTTTGAAGAAATACTTAACAAGATGAAATAAACATAAAATTTTAGGTTTTTACTTACTTATTTCGCCATAAACTATTAACTTAAACTGCTGAAATATTAAACAAAGATGATTTTATGGCTAAAATTTACAAAAAACTTAAAGCATTGCTCCCAAGTCATCCATTCTAGCTGTTCAGCTCATTTAAAATTATGTTTATGTTTTTACTAAAAATTAAAATAATTATTAAACTTTTAAAAATTGGCGGATTCAAGCGGCAAGTGCAACAGTATAAAAACCAGCCATAACTTCACTCGGTGTATACCAACCTAGGGTTTTTCTAGGACGATGGTTGAGTGCAAATTCTATCTGCTCTATTTGTTCGTTTGACACGTCATCAAACGATGATGATTTTGGCAGATATTGCCGG
>NZ_JBWKMK010000115.1:0-9444 GCF_056431365.1 Acinetobacter seohaensis | reverse complement strand
GCGGCCAATGACTTCGAGGCCCTGGTGAACACCCACAACCTGGTGGTGACAGCAACTGATGGCACCAACAGCAGCAACATCAACGTGACCCTGAACGAGCGGGATGTCAATGAAGCGCCAGTTGCAGCTGCTGATACCAATACCACAGCGGAAGACACGACTTTAACAGTCAATCCGACGAATGGTTTATTGTCAAATGACAGTGATGTTGAGGGTAGTGCGCTGACTATTACACAATTCACAGTTGCAGGTGTGGCAGGTACATTTAACGCAGGTCAAACCGCGACGATTACGGGTGTAGGCAGTCTAATTATTAATGGCAATGGCAGTTATACTTTTACACCAGCACTGGATTATAAAGGTACTGTACCATTAGTAACTTATACTGTATCTGATGGTACGGCGACTAGCACATCAACCTTGACACTTACTGTTTCGGCTGTTGCAGATATGCCTTTATTATCTGTTGCGAATGCATATGTACTTCAACAGGGTGCAACGATTATCTCAACAGGTTCGTCTGATGTTGCAGTCAATCTAGGAGTTCAAGATTCTGGTAAAGGTGTAAGCCAAGCCAATCTTGAGCTGGAGTTAGGTGTAACATCTGGTTATTTAGATAATCGTTTTGACCCTGTTGGTCCAAATGTGAATGATCCTGGGTTTGTAGATATTATCGATGGAAAAATCAACGAAGTACAACACAATATGACCACTGGTGATACGGTCACTTGGAACTATACCTTTACTAATGGAGAAAATATTGCAAGCGAAGTACAGCAAGGCTTTAACGATATAGCGGCTTTAATCGTAACTGCACCAGATGGAACCAAACAGACCATTTTAGTTGATGCAACTGAGATGAAATTCCCTAATACTACTGGTACGGGTTCTTATAGTCTTGTTGCGACTCAAACAGGTATTTATACTTTCCAATGGTTGATTTTAAATGGTGGTGATAGGGCCAAGGACTCATCTTTTGCCTTATCAAGTGCAACTTTCACGGCAGCAGGTGGTACCTATGGTTCACCGATAAAATTAAACTTGGCAGCCAATCTAACGGATACCAGTGGTAGTGAAAATCTAACGGTCACCATTGGGGGATTACCAGCAGGTTTCAGTTTTAGTGCAGGCGTAGATAATGGTGGTGGAAGCTGGAGCTTTACGGGAGCTGAGTTGAAATATCTGTATATTTTACCGCCTCAGAACTATACGGGTACTTTGTCATTGACAGCGACAGCTACTGCCACAGAACCATCCAATGGTGATAGCAAAACAACTGCTCCTCAGACCTTTACGGTTGATATTAGCCAGACAACGAACACTGTTACTACTGGTTCAGAGTCTGCTCAAACATTAAACGGTACAACGAGCAATGATTTGATTCGTGGATATGCTGGTAATGATAGGATAAGTGGTGGTGCTGGTAACGACATGATTTATGGTGGTGCTGGCAATGACACCTTAAACGGAGGGGTGGGTCATGACTATTTATATGGAGGGGTCGGTAATGACACTTTAAATGGTGATGATGGATATGACTATTTAAATGGTGGTGCTGGAACCGATATTCTCAATGGTGGTGCTGGTGATGATATTTTGATTGGTGGTCCAGGCACTGATACTTTAACAGGTGGTTTAGGTGCGGATACTTTCGTTTGGATACAAGGCGATTCAGATGGTTTGACGGATACTATTACAGATTTTAGTAAGGCACAGGGCGATAAAATTGATGCTAAGGCTTTATTGGATGCTTTGGGATGGAATGGCAATATTAATACCTTAAGTCAGTTTGTATCAGTGAGTGGTAACACAATTGATATACATAATGCGGCAGATACTCAAAGTGTCAATATTCTAGTTACTGGTCAAACTTTCACGGATTTGAATGATATGATCAACAAAACCAACTTCCAGACTTAAACCTAGCATAGAGGGCGTAGTCACTTCGCCCTCTATCCCAAATTTATTTATTAATATGATGGCAACATCGTTAAACATTTAAGAAACTTTAAAACAAGGGGAAACCTGTGAAAGTATTAGCATTAACAAAAATTGCAAGCATGGTAGCGGTAGCAAGTGTAGCATTGAGTACATCAGCAGCAGACTTAACATCTGTGACTAAAACTGCGATTGAAAATAATCCAGAGGTTCAGGTGCAATGGTCAAACTTTCTTGAAGCCACTGCGAACCAAAAACAGGCGCGAGCAGGTTATTTACCATCAATTGATTTAAATGCAGCTTATGGTAAAGGCGATCGTGACTTTGATGGTCGTGGTTGGTTTAATCAGGGACAAGCAGAAATTGCATTGACCCAAGTATTATTTGACGGCTTTCGTATTAAAAATAAAGTTGAGCAAGGTGATTATGCAGCGTTAAAGCGCTATTATGAGTTAAATGCTGGTGTGGAACAAAAAGCTTTTGAAGCAGCTCAAGCTTATTTGGATGTTCAACGTTACCGTGATCTGGTTAAATTGGCAGAAACCAACTTTAATAACCATCAACGTGTTTATAACCAAATTCAGCAAAAGACCAAGCAGGGTGTGGGCAATGGTGCGGATTTAGCACAAATCTCAGGTCGTTTATCTTTGGCACAAACCAATTTAATGACGGAACAAGCGAATTTAAATGATGTATCAGCACGTTTTGCCCGTATTGTTGGGGTCGAACCAAGTACAAATCTTGAACCTGTTAATTTAAATACTTCTTTGCCTAATAGCTCACAAGATGCTGTAATGACTGCATATCAAAACAATAATAGTTTGAAAGCAGCATTAAGCGAAATGGAATACGCGCGTACCAATGCAGAAGAGTTTAAGTCAAACATGTACCCTAAACTTTCATTTGTAGCGCGTACAGGACTATACCAAAACCGTAACAGTTTTGATGAGCGTACCAATCCTGGCAATGACAAGTATGGTCAGGATAGTGCAGTAGAACTTCGATTGAATTATAATCTGTTTAATGGTTTTGCTGACCGTTCAGCAGTAAATGCGGCAAATGCTAGAATTTATACTGCTCAGGACTTGAAAAACAAAGCCTGTGTTGATATTCGCCAAACATCAACGGTGGCTTATAACAATGTGAATAACTACAGCAGCCAGTTAGAATGGTTACAACGTCATCGTGATGAATCTGCTTCAGTTGTAAAAGCATATAACGATCAGTTTGATATTGGTCGTCGTACATTACTTGATGTTTTAGACTCGGAAAATGAAGCATTCCAAGCCAATCGTGCTTATGTAACTACGCAATATGATTTGAAAGTTGCACAATTCCAAACACTGTATAGCATGGGTCAATTATTGCCTGCGCTCGGTATTCAACGTGATAATTTACCTGCTGTATCAGAAGTGAGTCAGCGTGAAATTTTGGCTGAAAATGTGTGTGGTACAGCAAGTACAACCGCACAATAAGCTGTTTGAGCTATAGAGATAAAGATCAGGGTGCAACATTGCGCCCTATTTTTTGACAGAGAAAGTTTGTTTGCATTGACCAATAGCCTTTTATCAAGATGTGGTGAACACGTGAGTACACAGATATTCGATCCTTTGGCATTATGCTTGATAAGGATTGCCAAAGATCATGACATAAGCATAACCCAAGAGGGCTTGTTGTCTGGTTTGCCATTACCTAATGGCCGCTTGATTCCGCAGTTTGTGGAGCGAGCTGCCGAGCGAGTAAGTTTATACAGCAATGTATTGCAACAGCGTTTACAGCAGCTCAACCACTTCGTATTTCCAGTGATTTTATTACTCAAAGATCAGACTGCATGTGTGTTGTACCGTATTGATAACGAGCGCGAAATTGCAACCGTGTACTTCCCAGAAATGAATGATACGGTGACAGAGGTAGCGTTATCACAATTGCAAGAAAAGTACCTAGGCACTGTTATTTACTTACAGCAGCGACAATTTATTGCGGATAATCAGCTTAAGATGCAGTCGAGTACGCAGCATTGGTTCTGGGGGGTTATTCGTCAGCATCGTTCGATGTATAAAGACATTTTATTGGCTGCATTATTTGTCAATATTTTTGCTTTATGTTCACCGTTTTTTGTGATGAATGTCTACGATCGTGTCGTACCGAATCATGCTTTAGATACATTATGGGTTTTGGCGCTTGGTATTACTTTGGTGATTACTGCCGACTTGGCACTTAAGCTAATCCGTAGTTATTTTGTCGATTTGGCTGCAGTACGTGCCGATAATAAATTGTCGGCATATATTATGGAAAAAGTACTTGGTCGCCGTATGGGACAAGATAATTTGTCGGTAGGAATGATGGCATCAAACATTCAATCTTATGAGTCCATTCGTGCTTTTAGTAGCTCAATGACTGTAGTTGCAATGATTGATTTGCCATTTTTTATTCTTTTCTTAGCGGTTATTTGCTTTTTATCTTGGATTTTTGTCATACCTTTACTCATTGGTGCAGTGGTTATTTTACTTTATGCGCTCTCTGTGCATATTCGTTTGAAGCAGTTGTCGGAGGCAATGTCGGAAGCATCTCAACAGCGACAAGGCTTATTGATTGAAACCTTAAATAATGAAGAAACAATAAAAAGCTTTAATGCGACAGGACGTATGCAAGCCCTGTGGGAAAAAGCCACGCGCTTTAATGTACATTATTCTTCGAAGTTACGTTTTTTGGGTGGCACTGTTGGTAGTTTTGCAGGATGGGTACAGCAAATCACAGGTGTAGTGATCATTTTGGTTGGGGTGTATCTCATTGTAGATGGTAAGCTTTCGCAAGGCGCGCTCATCGCTTGTTATCTGTTGGCAACACGATCATTAGCACCTATTTCACAAGTTGCGGGGTTATTAACCTCTTATTATCAGGCTTCTAGTGCATTAAAAATGCTGGATCAAACAGTACAATCAGAACAGGAGCGTGACAATCTAAAAGGCTGGCTTAGTCATCCACACTTACAAGGACAAATTGAGTTTAAAAATGTAAGTTTACGCTATTCGGAGGAAGCAAAATCTGCATTGAATGATGTTTCTTTTTCCATTCGAGCAGGAGAAAAAGTTGCGATATTAGGTAAGGTTGGTTCGGGTAAAAGCTCAATTGAAAAATTATTATTGGCGCTCTATCGTCCAACAGAAGGTTCAATATTTATTGACCAAACTAATATCGCGCAGATTGACCCAGCCGAATTGCGAAGCCAGATAGGCTATATCCCGCAAGATATTGAACTGTTAAATGGCACAGTATTATCAAATATTGTATTGGGTAATCCGCATGCGAGTCGAAGTGCTGTCGAAAAAAGTCTTATCGTGTCGGGATTGGCACATATTTTAAAAGCGCATGAAGATGGTTTATCTTTTCAAATTGGTGAGGGGGGTAGCAAGCTATCAGGAGGGCAGCGTCAAGCTATTGCTGTAGCACGTGCTATTGCTCAAGATGCAAAAATTCTAATTTTTGATGAACCGACAAGTGCAATGGATACACCATTAGAGCATCATGTAATACGGCAGTTGCAACAATATATGACTGCTCAGCATACTTTAATTTTGGTGACGCATAAGCCTTCGTTATTGGCTTTGGTTGATCGTATTATTATTGTGGAAGATGGAAAAATCATTGCCGATGGTGATAAAAAAACGGTGATGAGTACGATGTTTCCTCAGCAAAGTCATCACAGTGGAGCAGCATCATGACGCAACCACAGAAAAAAACCCAACGCGAAAAACTCTTTGAGCAAGTAGGAAAAAGTATTGAGAACTCTGAACAAGTCAGTCAGTCTATTTTTTCCAGATTGATGTTATTTAAAAAGTATCAACCTGCGGCAGCAGATGATTGGCAAAGTCAAGTTCAAGAGGTCACACAGTCGCAAAAGCCTATGCAAGCACGTTTGATTCTTTATATTGTTGTAGCAATTTGCTGTATATTTTTGCTGTGGGCAGCTTTTGCACAGGTTGATGAAATTACTCGTGGTGAAGGTAAAGTTATTCCATCCCAGCAAATGCAAGTGATTCAGTCTGTTGATGGTGGGGTAGTAGAAAAGGTTTATGTGCAAGAAGGTGAGCATGTAAAAAAAGGCGACCTATTGATTCGTATTGACCCAACGCGTTTTGTTTCAAACTTGAATGAAGTGAATGCAAAAATCTTTGCTTTACAAACGAAAGTTCGTCGCTTGACTGCACAGGTAAATGGTTCGGGCTATACCTCAGGCGATATTCCAGATGGGGTAAGCCCGAGTGAAGCAGCACAAATTTTGGCACAAGAAGGGCAGTTTTACTCAGAAAGCATGCGTGAATTAAGTCAGCGGACGATGACCAATCAAGGTGCAGTCTCGACCAGACAAGGTGAATCACAGCGAGCTCAAGCAGCCTTATCTCAGGCAGAGCGCGCTTATCAACTTGCTGTACGCGAGTTAGAAACCACCCGTCCTCTACTTAAAACAGGTGCGGTATCTGATATGGATATTCTGCGTTTAGAGCGAGATGTGTCTAATGCGGATGGAGAGCGCAAACAAGCTGCTGCAAATTTACGTGCAACACAAGCATCTATAGGTGAAGCACAATCTCGTACTTCAGAAGCAGCGGTGAGTTTAAAAAACCAGTGGCGTAATGAGTTGGCAGAAGCACAGGCGCAGCTAGTGAGTTTAAGACAAAGTATTTCAGGCGTGGCAGATCGAGTAAAAACCACAGATATTCGTTCACCGACCAATGGTATCGTGCAGAAAATTTTCTTTAATACCATCGGTGGGGTGGTGAAACCGAGTGATCAAGTCGCGGAAATCGTACCTTTAGATGGACAATTGATTGTTGAAGCAAAAGTGTCTCCGAAAGATATTGCTTTTGTACGACCAGATTTGCCTGCGGTGATTAAATTTACGGCCTATGATTTTTCAATCTATGGCGGAATGAATGCGAAAGTAAAACATATTAGCCCAGACACATTTACCGATGAAAAAGGCAATATGTTTTATATCGTCCGTGCAGTGACAGACAAACCAACTTTCGGTAAAGGATTGTCTGTGATTCCAGGGATGACGGTTCAATTGGATATTATGACAGGTAAGAAAACAATTCTTTCTTATTTACTTAAACCAATTTTAAAAGCGAAAAACAATGCCTTAACCGAGCGTTAAGTCGAATAAACGTCATCAATCTACTAAAAATCCTTCTTTTAAAAAGAGGGATTTTTAATTTATAAAGCAGATTTTATAAGTGTTAATTTCAGTTTTTACCCGATCAAATAAAGATCTTGTACTCGGTTTTAGTTTTTCCCGCTACCAAAGTGTTGCACCCAGTATGTTCGATGGGTTGTAGGATTTCGGCTACATGCGATCGCATAATCTTTAAATTGCGGTTTCATTAAGTTATCGCAATGTCCTGGGCTTAATGCCAGCCAATTTTCAAGAACTTGTTTAAGGTTGGTTTGACCTGTTGCTAGATTTTCACCCCCACCGCCTTTATACCCTGTTTTTTTAATACGGAATCTAAGATTTTCACCTCCACGCCCGACATGACTTAAAATCTGACGTTGTGAAATATCCTGTGCATGCGCAGTTGAGCTCATCTGTAATTGATTATTCCATTTTAATGAATGAGTTGCCGAGTAGGCAATTTTTCCACATTGTTGGGAGTGATTTCGAATTTCATTAATGGCATTTAAAACTGCTTGCTGAAACTGTGGATTTTGAATGTCATCACAAGAGATTTTGTCAAAAGAGGCTAAAGTCTGTTGAGGATTTTTTTGAGTGGGTATCGTTGTTGATTTTGCAATGGTTTTATTTGATTGATGCTGCAAAGGCTGTTGTGGTTGTGAATTTGAACATCCATGTAGTAAAAAGTATAGACTGCATATAAAAGAATGATAAGCAATATTTTTCATAGTGCACCTCTAGCAAATTTTTTTATTTACAGTCTCGTTTAAAATCTTCATAATAACGATAAATTAACTCTACAATCTCTTTACCATCAATAAGTCTTAACCGTGATTTATTCGTAGCTTTACTCTTTGCTTGATTACTATAACTTCCAAGATTAACAAATAAAGCATATTCGCCATCTTCAAGAGTACCTAAGAGTTGATTTATTTCAGGTAAGCCATTAGATGTTAAAGTTTTTTTACATTGAACCTTAATAATAGGGGGTTCGAAGCCAAGTGTATCCTTGTGAGCAATAACATCAACACCGCCATCGCCCGACCTCTGAGTAACCCTAGCAACATACCCCATGCATTCAAGCAAATGAGCGACAAACTCTTCAAACTGATAACCGTTTAAATGTTGATGTAATCTACGAATAATAAAATCTTCAGTTGAATATTTTGCTGTTTCATTAATTACTTTAGTTACTGTTTCATCATCGGGTATTTCTTCTTGTTCTAATTCTTGCTCTTGTAACTCAACTATTGGGTCTTTATTTATTGTAGCTTGGTATTCAATACCTACAGCATTTAAAAAATCACCTGCTGTTTTCTTAATTTCAAACAATGTAATGTAAGCACCAATTTCATATAACGCTACTTGAGAAAAATTGTTACGTGGGACTCCATAAGGTGTTAGCCACGTTACAGGACGACGATTTAAATAAGCATCTTCGTCTTCAGAATTAGCTCTCTCATAATCTCCACTAATAATACCAATATAGACCAATCTATCCGATTTGCATGGGTATACCACATAATCTCCTGTTTTTACCACATGCATAAATCTGTAAATTGTGGCTACCTGAGTTCGGATAGAAGGCATTGAAGAATCAGGTTGCTTTGCTTGCAAAGCAAATTTAAAGGCTTCCCTATCAGCATCAATCTGACTTAAATCACCTAACTCTGACCAGCCAATTCCAATGTAATTTTTTTCAACTGGCTCAGTTCCAACATGTACGCCCATGTGTACACCCCAAACAGTCGGAGTATCAGACATTTATTAACCTTAAATACTTGTAATTTATGACGATCAGCATATCTTAAATAAGGATAAATTTGAATATGAGTATTATTGTGGGTATCGTTTCTGAGTTTAAAAAATTTGATGCTGATCTTAAAAATCCGAACTGGTCAGTATCCTCAATTAGCTCAAATAATGAGCTAATTGTTAGTTTATGGGTAAGCGTCCGCTGAACCCCATGCCTATTTTTTTAATTTGAGTTGGATTTCCAGCGATGTGGCAGTAATTCTTCTATTTGGGTCGCTTTGTGTGTCGGTAACCTTTTCAGCACATCACTGAGATAGGCATACGGATCCAACCCATTCAGCTTTGCTGACTGGATTAAAGTCATGATGTTTGCCGCTCGCTGACCACTGCGCAGCGAACCTGCAAACAGCCAGTTCTTGCGTCCCAACGCCCAGGGACGCACCTGATTCTCTACCCAATTGTTGCATATCGGTAGATTGCCATCATCCAGATAGCGGCTTAAGGCTGGCCAACGCTTCAGAGTGTAATTGATAGCCTTGGCGGTAGGAGAACTCGATGGCACTGTCAGATGATGT
>NZ_JBWKMK010000114.1:0-8888 GCF_056431365.1 Acinetobacter seohaensis | reverse complement strand
GGATAATCTTTTTCAGATTCAATCAATAATTGAACCGCTCTTTCTCTGATTTCAGGGGTATATTTTGGTTTTGTCATTGGAACATTCTCTCAAGAAAGTTGGTCTCCGACAAACCCGGTACGGTTCAATCAGAAGGGTAGATTTCATGTTGTCATAACGACTATACAAAACCTTATGTACCATCTCCAGGCGTTTTTCATGCCGGTCATGCAGGCCATATTCATCAATCACTAATAAATCAAAGCTGGAGAAATGGTCGATGACTTCCTTTTCAGAGCGTGAAGCATCTGACCAAGTGTCCATCATTTTTTGAGCAATTTCTGCACTGGTATAGTAGCGTGCAGATTTTGTACTGTTATGCAGAATGTTACGAATAATTGATGCACTCAGATGGGTTTTACCTGTACCTGGTGTACCAATCATCAACATGTTCGGGTTGTGGTCAGAAATAATCTGCTGTGCAAAGGCCTGACATAGTTTGATGGTATTGTCTTGTGCAGGGCATGCAACTACATAATTCTTGAAGCCCCGATCCAGGTAGCGTTTATTGAGCCCTGAATTTTTAATTTTCTGTTTTAGCAATCGCTGTTGCAGTTCATTCTCATAGGCTGCATGTGAGTGTTGGACGGTTTCTTTGGCACACAATTTACAGAGCCTGTGACCGGCGATTTCCATCAGGGGTATATGATGGGTAGGGCAAAGTGTTTCCGTTGTTTCTTCGCGAAACTGGAGTGTTTTAAGCATGGTATTCATGACTGATCTCCTAAATCCACTTTGAATTTTCTAAAAAACTCTCATTTTTTTCTTCAAAATTTGAAGATGAAGATGAAGATGAAGATGAAGATGAAGATGAAGATGAAGATGAAGATGAAGATGAAGGGCATGATTCAAGCATGACTTGAGTAATACTCGGGCTCTTCTCAGGAGCTGCTTGAGCATTTACTTTTCGTTGCCTGGCTGATGCTTGAGCATTACTTGCGGATTTGCCCCAACGTGCTTGAGCTGCATTTTTAGCTTTATCAGATTTCATTTGCTGATTTTGCAATGCCTGGCTTTTTAAACTGCTTAAGAAATTTGAATGAATCTCCTCAGATTCGACTTCAAACAATTCCAGGGCCATCAGCGTATTTAACAAAGTTTTAGCCTTGGTGTGCTGCGGTAATTTCGTGATGCTACATACAGTAGCTAGGTCGCGAGGAATGGCACCATTTTTCCAGAAATCCATCATTAACAGCAGTGCCGCACCAATTTGTTCTGCTGTCATTCGTGCAAATTTCGCCTGTAGGTCGCCAATATAGAGTGGCATCCAAATTGAAATATCTTTATGCATGTGTTCACCTTTTTATAGGTATAAAGGGGCTAAGGTCATCAATTAGATGACCTTATATGTTTGTTTTATGAGTGAGCGAGACTCATTAAGCGGAGACGGGCCTGTTGGGCTAGGTCACCGTAATGGGCTTGCCCTTCATCCAGCATTCGCTGTAGCCAAAGTCTTAATGCTTGGTGATCATCGAAGCATTTATTGATTTCCAGCAAAAAGGCCAGATTGTGCAGTTTGGGAATGTGTAGCTCATGGATTAATTCACGAGCGACCATATCTGCTTCAGGGCTGATCACCACACCACCAAAGAAAGCTTTACTATTCATGTGCAAGCTCCTCTGTAGTGAGTCTCTCCAGCATGGCTTCAAAAGCACTGCCATCACGACGGGTAATATTAGGAACATAGCGACTGTAAACACGAAACAGCATTTCAGTCGTAGAATGTCCTAGTTGTTTGGCAATCCATTCCGGATTTTCACCAGCTGAGAGCCACAATGTCGCTGCAGTATGCCGTGTTTGATATGCACGACGACTTTTCAAACCTAAAAATCTTAATAATGGATGCCATACGCGTCGATTCACTAAGCGATAGTCCAATGGGTTGCCATTTCGCATAGAAAAAACGAATTCAGAGCGGTTCTTGACCATTTTCTTTTGTTCTAAGAGTGCTTGATAAACACGCTCACTCATTTGAATGCCACGGTCTGATCCAAAGGTTTTGGTATCACCAAGTTTGCCGTTGACTAATGCTTCTTTGATATAGATCTCACGCCGTTGAAAATTCACGTTTTGCCAACGTAGACCATCGATTTCACTGGTACGCATACCTGTGAAGAAGCGAACGGTGTAGTACGGTTTAAAGTCATCACGCACAGTCTCTATGATCTTTTGCACCTCTTGTAGGGTAAAAGGTGTAACGTCAATGCGACTTTCCTTGAGATTCTTAATATTTTTATAAGGCGAAACAAAGTTGTATCGTTCCGCTGCTTCATTAAGTATCATACGTAAAGGCGTCATGATTTGATTGATCCTCGATGCTTTCAGACTTGTTTGACCTTTTCCGTGTGTCACTTTGGCGAGGGAAGCACGGAAGTTCAGCAAGTCTGACTTCTTAATTTTTGAGAGAACCTGATTACCAAAAGCGGGGATCAAATAGTTTTTGATTACAATTGAAACCTTTTGTTGATATGAATCTCTCCATTCAATTTGTTTCTGTTTAAACCACAATTCAGTAAACTCTTTAAAAAGAGGAACCTTGGTTTGTACAGCGATTTGCTGACTTCTTTTTTTCCTTAAACTCCTCAACACGTTTACTTTTTGGAAAATACTTTTCGTATTCAAAAGTTCCCAAAGTAATTTCAGCTTGAAGCTGCTCGAGACGTTTTTTTAAAATTCGGCGATTATAGGCATTGTCTTCAAGATTGGTTGTCTCTCTGCAACGGATGCCCATGTAGCGAAAATCGGCAATGAGTTTGCCACTTCTTTCCCGGATGGTAGCCATCGGTTAAACCTCCTGAACCTTATTGAAGAGCATCCATACTTAAACCAGTGAATTTAAGCATTTCAGTTTCAATACGTTCCCAAACAAAAAGAATTTTGCGACCACCAAAAGGACGGATGTAATGAACACCTTCAATAAAGACACTGTCCTTCAGTTGGTTGCGAATAGTACGAGCGTCGTACTGGATTTTTTCAGCCAGTTGCTGGGCTGTGAGATAGGTATATGACATAATAGAGCCTCATATTTTTTACTAGGTAACTAGGAAAAATTATTCCTAAGACATAAATTATCATATTTTTATGTTGTTGCAAGTACTTTTTATGACTTAAATAGGAAATTTTATGATTATTTCAAACTTGGCAGTTTTATTAGCAGAAAGGAAACTTAAGGTTGCTGATCTGGTAAGAAGTACTGGAATTAATAAATCTACTTTACATAAACTTTATAATGATGAATCTGTACGGATTGATTTTGAAACCATTGATAAAATTTGTATTGCATTAGATGTGGAAGTGGGTGATTTATTGGTTTTTAAGAAAATTGATAATAATCAAAATGATAATAGCTAGTTTGGTCACAATTGGTCACATCAAAAAGTGAAATGGTCACAAATCCTTGATCGTTTGGTAAAAAACATCTTGTTTTGAAGAGAATAGGGTGATTTTTTACCTTCAAAAAAAGCTCTGAAAGTGGTAATCGATTGAAGACATTTAAGGTTAATTGAGACCATTTTTATTGTTGTGGGCACGCCATGGTCACATCTTGGTCACAAAATACAAATTACATTAAAAATATTTTTTATTGAATCGAATAACACAGGAAGAAGATTTTTTAAAAAATATAATAAAATCAATAAGAAAAAAGCCCCCATCTTTCGATGAGGGTTTTTTTGAATTTGGAGCGGGAAACGAGACTCGAACTCGCGACCCCAACCTTGGCAAGGTTGTGCTCTACCAACTGAGCTATTCCCGCATGCGGTGTATAATACATGATGCAAAAATAGGGTCAATCATTTTTTGCATGTCATTGTACTGACTGAATAAATAAACAACATTTTTAGAAAATAGTGTGGTTAAATGACTTAGGTTATTTGTTTTTATAAAAGTTTTCATTGTCTGCAAAAGTTTCAATATCGCTTGCTATGCACTGTAGTTATGCGAAAAATAAAAGTATCAGACATAAAAAATCCGCAGTACTAAATTTCTAAAAATGAAGCCGACTGCGGATTTTTTAGGTGATTCAAAATAATTTTATTAAATTTAATGTGGTCAGACAAAATAGTTGTTAACTAGTGACTATTAAAAATCAATAACTTAAACTTAGTTAAATTGTCTTTTATTACAAAATAGTTATTAACTAATAAATGTCATGAAATTGATACTAAAAAATTAAAGGACAAAATAGTTATTAACTGACTGCTGAAGTTACCAGCCTTTCTCTTTGATACTTAGTATATTTTAGCATCTAAATTAATTCAGATACTAAAATATGATTTCAGAACTCAAAATATTATTTATTTTGAGCGATTTAACTCATAAACTAATCTGAATAGCTCTGCTTGGTATTTTGCATCATGCAAAGCATTATGATCACCTTGTAAGGTCGGATGTACATATTTATCTATTGAGCTTGATTTTGTATCGTGCCAACTACATTTTGTAGCGCCCATAAAAAGAGCTTTGATATCTATGGCTGAAATACCGAAAGGATTTCTATTTAAATATTTCAAAAAATAATAATTTATAAAGGACCAATCGAATGGGGCATTAAGCCCTACGAAAACAGGAGTAGCATTCTCAGGTATATTTTGAATCAGCCAATTCTCAAATTGAGACATAGCTTCTTTTGGTGGAAGTCCTACTTTATATGCTTCTTCTAAAGTTATTCCTGAGACTTTTAAAGCTTCTTCAATTGCTTTATCACTAATTGGTTGGAGCATTATTGCAAACTCTATATGTGGGTTATATACAAAGCATGCTCCTATTGACAACATACTGTGTTCACCAACAATAGGTCCGGCTGTCTCAATATCCACAGAAATATAAACTTCTTTTTTGCTCATTATTATGCTCCTTCCAATTAGGATTTTGTTATCCAGCCATTATAGGTGAAGGCTTAAGTTTACTAAGGGCCTGATGAAAGTGTGAAATTGTTAATTCTGAATCAGGAAATGCTAAAGAAACTGCAGTTGGATATAAACGTGTACGAATATCAGAGTATGTCCAGCCTGGCTCTACTCCATGAGGAGCTGTTGCATTCACTAATTCTGAAATATCTTTCTCTGAAAAATTGATGTCAGACAAATCTTTAGTAAAAAGTTCATATCGCTCTTCATTTGATGGACGAACGAACTCTTCTACAATTGACGCTCTACGCAAAACGGCAGCATCTAAGGCAGCTAATCTATTGGTACATAAAATAGCAAATATACGTCCGCCATGTTTTCTTAAATCATCAATTGCTTGAATTAAAGTATTAACACCCACTTTATCTTCATGATGGCTATTTTCTTGGCTTCGAGATGCTCCAAGAGAATCACCTTCATCAATAATAAGAAAGGCTCGACCATTTCCACTACCAATAGATCGGGTGATTTCATCAAATGCTTGTGAAATAAGTGTACCCATTTCACCAACTTTACCAGTTCCTCTGACTTTGTTACTTAACTTAAATAGCAAAGCATCTTCAATTCTTGCATCGCGGGCTAAGCGATTAACAATTGCTTCTGCATTTGCTGTTTTCCCAGTACCTACATCACCATGGAAGATAGCTAAAGGGTATTGATCAACAAGAAGATCAATAACTGCTAACTTTTTCCCATGCTTTTGTTTGCTCCATTGCTCTAGTTCATCTGCTTGAAGCAAAAGTTGTACTTGTTTTTTAATACGTGAATATCTAGCTTCAAAACCCAGTAATTTATTAGCCAAATCATCAAATTGTTTTATTGGTAAATCTGTTTTAACTTCAAAAACGGTTGATTTACTCATGAATAGTCGCTCCTGTTAGCTCCAAAACCATTGCTGCTGTAACCTCGCTCTCCAGAAGCTGATAGACTGCTATGATTTGTATTTTCATCGGTTGTTCCCCAGCTTATTTTCAGTCCTAATTTCTTAACTTTTTCAGTTTCTTTATGATAACTATCTGAAGGTGACAATATAATGCGAATTCGCCCATTTGGAGTGTATGGCCACATTACGCCTCCTGGTCTTTCTGTACCAGAGGCATTCTCAGTTTGAAATAAATATTTCACCGCGTTTACTTCAGACTCATAAGAAGACATTAGTGTTACATCAACCGTTGTTATATAATTATTTTTTGCTAATAATTCAATGTCATGTGCATATTTTTTGGCATCATCTTCTGTCATAGCTTTTGTGCTACCAGCGATCATGATTAGGTCAGCTTTGATGCTACGGACAACTTTTTCAACATCAGAAACCGTATAAGTACTAGTATATGTACTAGAGTAAGACGAACTCATTTTTTAATCCTTAATTTTAAATTTAGGGCCGAAAATCTCTTTCCACACATCATTATCATCCTCAACTGAAGCGTAGTGAGCAGCTTCCCAAGCTTGTAGAGCTTTTGCGATAATTTCAGATTTTTCCTTTTCGGTTATTCGAGAAGCCACATTATTTTCATGATTAGCAGGGTCAATAATTACAACGGGATCAGAGAAATATTTTTGTACCTTGGATGAGTTCTCTGGAAAATCAATGCGCTCATTTAATTTGCTTTGAGCAATAAATCCTAGAAACTCTCTAAAACGTTGTTCAATATTTTCTGTAGGTCCATCCCGATCTTGAAGATAAGCTAGTATCAACTCGATATGAAAAGATTTAAGGCCTGGGGGATTTTCAAAATTTTTCCACCGCTTAGCCATACGGACTAAAGTTCGATAATGCTTGTCTGAATTCTTTCTATCTCGGATAAATTGAATATGACAAGGGGCACAAGTCAAGTTTCTTTCTTTGGATTTAAGATCATATTGCCAGCCATGATTTGGATTTGATTCATCTTGAATAACGGGAACTATATCAACACTAATACCACTTTTTACAAAGGTTACTGTCGCAGCTCTTCGTTGGATTTCAAAGTCTTCAACTGCCTTAGTTGGATAAATTTTTGTCAGTAACGAGTAAATTAGATCATTAAGATTATCTAAAGTTGTATCATCAATATTTTTACCATCTATATAGAACACAACGTCAACATCGATATCATCTTCTGCTGTTTTTTTTAGAATTGTGAACTTAGCAAACGAGCCAGCTTTAACTACCTTTTTTACTTTTAAGTCAGAATTTACAGTTATGTGTTTACGCAGTTCAGCAATCAAATTATCAACTTGTGCATGATATTCCTTACGTTTTTCAGAAGATAAGCGCAGAATATTGCCATCATAGTATTGGAGATCTGAATTTTTAAGTGACATTCGGATAAGTTTCCCAAAGTTAGTTATTAAGTGTTAATCCATAAGCAATATAATCTGCTGTTACTGCTGCGGCAGCTTTTGCTGCTAAATCATGAAAGCGATTGTCTTTTGTGGAGTCACCAAAGTCGCTAATTCCCCTAATCATTAACACAGGCTTTTTGTGGTTAGCACAAGCTGCAAATACTCCTGCACCTTCCATCTCAGCGACTTCTATTTTTCCATTAAGCTCTTTCAAAGCTCTAAATTTTTCTGGATCGCGAAGAAGCTTCTCACCACTTCCAATTGTGGCTGTCTTAGGCATAACACTTTTAGCGACTGGTCCAATTTCAATGTTCTCTGGAAAATTGATTTCTAAGGCCTCATAGCTTTGAATTAAACGATTTTCTACAGAACTTTTATTAGATAAATATGTATTAACATCCTGCCTAACTTTTAAATCTAACTCTGTACTTCTAGAGCGGTGTTCCGTAACCCCGCCTTCAATTAGAGCAGCTCCTTCATACGCAACAACCCGTTCAGATAAGACTACTTCACCTAAAGAACATTTTTCTCGCATTCCCGCAGCGATACCTAACATGATTACATTCTTGGGTTGTAATTCGCTTAGTAATGTAGATGTAATTGAAGATGCATCTACATTTCCTGGACCTGCAAAAGATGCAATTGCACAATTTGCACGCACTCCATTATTTCGAATAATTACTGTCTTCCAAACGTGAAGCCCTATACTAGTAATAAAGGGCTGAGTATCTTCACTAATATTTAATGCCTGTCTTGCTGCTGATAGCTCAACTGGTAAAGCTGTTAAGACTAATACATCTGGTGGAAGAGCAGCTAATCGAGCTTGCTCTTCTTCATGAAAGATTGTGATAATTCTCTTTGATATTTGTGAGAAATCTAATACAGGTTCTTCTAGAGTAATTGCTGAAATACTTTTTACTACCGACAAACCAGTATTTTGCATGTAAGTTAAAGGAGCTTCACGAAATTTTTGAAGGACACCTAATGCACCCTTTCCATCTTCTTTATTTGCTCCCAGTTGAAGATCAAGGGGTAAAACAGGTAGTGATTTCTTTGCCATTTTGTGGGCTCTATCTAATACACCTTTACCACCACCTAGAGCTATCATTGCTGTAGCATGCTCTATTTGTTCTTCGCCGACATTGCTTCCTGTTAGGATCTCATCATCGATACAGATATGCTCAGCAATACCACGAGCTATCATGCTATTTAAAAGCTGACGCTGTTCAACGTTTGTTTTATTTTGTAACCGATCATTTGATGCAACAATCTTTAGACGTACATCGTTATTATTTTCTTTGGTTAATTCATTAATCTTTCTTGCAATAGTCCAATCAAACAGTAAAGGTTTTTGATTTTCATTAACTGGTTCAGCTGAAAAATAGCCAACAAAACTTCCACCTGAATTAATTATTTCTGTAACAAGAGTTTCAACAAATGCATGTGCCTTATCAATTTGGTCATCATTTGTAGCATGAGAAATACTCCCATACGCGCCAACTTAAGCCATGTTGATGATATTTCATACACTCTGGTGCCTCCTAAATAACATTGAAATATCATCTGTAAATCGTTGTAATTTCCTCTTCCTAGGCCGCTCCGACATACTTTTA
>NZ_JBWKMK010000113.1:0-8145 GCF_056431365.1 Acinetobacter seohaensis | reverse complement strand
TCAAATGGCGATTCAGCGTTTAATTGGTTTTGGGAAAAAAGAAGAGTTTAAGGAAATTTTGGCAATTTTAAGAAAGCAGAATCCTGATAGGATAAGGGTTCTGTGAAATTTGTCGTGTACAGAGATAAGAACTATATAAATTATTTATTGACAATCTTCAGATTGATTACCAAGAGATATTAGCTGGATGTTTACTTTTTTCGTTCAAAAAAAAATACATAACTTAAGAGAAGGCGTATACTTTATAATAACAAATAGAATCACCTAGGAGCAGACAAATGCCTCTCAAATTTGTAATCCGATTCGCGAGTATTTTGTTTTCATTATTAATTCTGGTTGTTATCGCGACTCAATTTTTATTTTCAAGTAAGGTAACAACGGACATATGGATCATTTCATTTCCTATTATTTTGGCTATTCCAATCTTGACATCTATTGTTTTTGCAAAAAATGATGAATTCAGTATCCATTCTATGGATTAATGTATTTATATGAATTGATAAAGTAATGTCCTAATCACTGAAAAGCTCATTACAAGGTGGGCTTTTTTATTGTCCAATAACAAGAAGAAATAGGATGTACTGAGAATTAATCAATGGTTGTTAAGTCTGGATAAGAGTAAAATGGGTACATTGAGTGCAACAATGCACAAGCCTGTATATCTGTGTTATGGCATGCTAAGATATCAGACCGTATATCGGTCAAATAATCTCAAAGCTTGATTGACGGTCAAGACCATATTTCACCTCAATCATGGCAAATTCTATCTCGACATCATCATTAATCACCGCAAGTATTGTTTCACATACACTGGATTTCACCCAGTCTCTATAACCTTTAAGATAGTATTCCTTTACCTAATTCTGGAGGTAAATCACGCCAGGGACTACCGGTTCGAGCAATCCACTCAGTACAGATTTAAGAAATAGTCTATTATTTTTATCTCTGCACCCGTGGTCTAGCCATTATAGATTTATCATCCTAATTTGGCTAATTCTCAGCAGCCCCTAATAAAAAAGTGGGATTCACCAAATACTTTACCCTATTTAATAGTCTTGTATTTTGCTGTTAATGGCAACCAAACTAAATAGCTATAAACGAAAACAGCTACGACCATCGCGATATGAAATGCCCAATCAACCCAATAACTGAGATCGAACAAAGTAGCGGAAAAGTATAAAGGTAGGAAAAAGAATCCCAATATAGCAATACCTAAAGCTATCCAAGCGCTACGTCGATGATTGAATGTTTTTTGCCTATTTTTGATTAGCCAATATAACCATGGCATGATTAGCAGGGTGAGCAGTATTACAACGAGAAGCCCATTTTCTAGTATGGCCTCCCACAACATCATCAGCATTTGATAAATTATCATTATAATTTCCTGTTCCTGATTGGCAAATTAAACACGCCCTTTCGCTACAGCCATGTAGGCTGGCTTGAGCATCATTTCCTCTAAAAACCAAGCAAAGTAACTTTCTTTCAATGGATCAACAAATGGTACAGTGGGTGTTAAATTATTTTCATAGTCAAATTCAACCAACATTGCTTTACCCTCTTCAATTAAAAGTGGGCAAGAGGTATAACCATTAAACTTCTGACTTGGTAATTGACCTTTCATCACATCAATCAAATTTTGTACTACCACTGGAGCAGATAATTTGACTGTAGCTGCAGTTTTACCTTTTGGAGTGCCATTGATATCACCTAATCCAAAAACATTAGGGTAGCGAGTGTGTTGCAATGTATATTTATCAACCTCTAGCCAACCAATAGAATCAGCAAGCGGGCTGTTTTTTACACTATCTACAGCAACCATTGGTGGCACAAGATGTATAAAATCATACATTTCTGTATGCTGATTTCCCTGTGTATCGACAAAAAAAGCAGTTTTCTTATCGACGTCAATACCTGTTAATTTTCGTTCAAAATAAACATCAATTGGTTTTTCAAGTGATTGCCAACGGTTAAGAACATTTTCATTGACCTTAGGAACACTAAAAACTTGTTTGCTTGGGCTAAAAAAATCGATTTGGCTATTGCTCAGTGTGCCAGCTTGTTGCAAGCGGTCATATAACATAAATGTCATTTTTAACGGTGCACCTGCACATTTCATATCCGTATGCGCCAGGGTCATTACTGCTCGTCCACCACGTTTTCGGAATTCGTCCATCTGATGCCAAGTTGCTAAAGCTATTTCGGGGCTAGCATAGACACTACCAATTCCGTTTTTACCCAAATCACTGTTGGATAGACCTTGAATTTGTTCATACCCTAAACGCAGTCCGGTAGCAACCACCAAAAAATCATACTTTATTGTTTCACCTGCCTCTGTCACTATTTGATTTTGGTCAGGCTCAAATGCTTGCACATTAGATTGAATCCAATTCACATCTTTGGGTACAAGGCTTGTATTATCATTTAATACTTTATCAACTGATTGCCATATCCCAGTTGCCAATAAGGTATAACCTGGTTGATATCGATGCGTGGTATTATGATCAATAAGTATTAGCTTGGCATTCGGCAACTGTTTGCTTAAGCGGTTAATCGCTGCCAGCCCGGCCAATCCTGCTCCTACTACAACCACAGTAACCGCATTCGTTTCTGCTGAAGCCTGAGTGGTATGACTTAAATGCAGACCTGCTGTAGTGATGAGTCCGACACCAGCTGCCATTTTTAGAAAATCCCGTCGATTATTACGAATACTCATGTATTCTCCTTTCGAATCTTTTTTATCGTTAAAGTGTTATTCAATGACCGGCTTTAGAATCTCTATTTCATTTCTGATCTTAGGTCATATATAGATCACTCACATCAATCTATTTTAGCCATCTATCCTAATAAAATTAGGATAGATGGGATCATATTATCTAGTTAATTTTGCTTAAAAAACAAAATTTTTCATAGCCGACCAAAGCACTATAATTGATCAATCCTGATGCTGATTTTTTGTATAGGTTCTTTTAGCCTGTTATATTTTTATTTACAAGCAGATTAAATTATATACAAATTTATCTCATTAAATCACTTTTTTGATGCTTGGTTAGTATGTGCTAAGAGCCTAGATTAATATATTAAATTGAAAACAGTACTACAGCATCAGAAAGAAAAAACCAACTGATGCATCACTTACGAAATTAGTATTCGTAGTTATTATTGATTGACCATTCTTGTAATTTTCCAAACTTGATCTGGTCATTAAAAAGCAAATCATTGTTTGCTAGCGTCCTACTCTCATCTGTTGGACAGAAACCATCATCACAGTCTGAATCGACGACCCAGCAGCCGCGGACAAATAGGATTTCATTTCCTTCTTGCTCCAGCTGTTTTTCTACCCGTTGAATTGCTTCATCAATGTTTTTTGCGCCTAAATAAGCTGTCACATACGCATAGGATTCCGATGGATCCGATGCTTTTTTAAATTCAATGCCTACACAAAAAAGATGGTTTTTCATCATTTACTCCTCATTTATTTTTAGTCCAAATCTCTCATCAAACTTATTCAGATCCAGCAATTTTTTGCATCTAAAAAAACTGAACCTCTATAGAAAATAGGTCAGTAAGGAAAACCTCACTGACCTGTGTTTAAAACTTAATACGCCAATTTTAACAGAAATCTAAACAGTCCTGCGACCAAGGCCAAGCTTAAAAAACCAGCCAGCCATAAGCCAATAAACCATTTCAATTCAGAAATTTTCATTCAGCCTCCTTAATGATAACCCTCATCACCCACGCGCACTTTATCCCTGAAAACCCAATACGATAGTCCGGTATAAATAAGAATGATCGGAATTAAAATCAGTGCGCCAATAAGGGCGAACAATTGACTACTGGCAGGTGCTGCAGCCTCCCAGATAGTGATGGATGGTGGAATGACATAAGGCCATAAACTAATCAGAAAACCGCTATAAGCGAGAATCACCAAAGCCAAAGTATAAATGAATGGCAGGAACTCTTTGCGCTGCTTACAGGCTTTGATTGCCAGGAAAGTAAACAGCAGAACCAGTACGGGTACCGGGCTAAAATAAAAGAGTTGCGGTTGACTGAACCAGCGTTCTGCAATTTGAGGATGAGCCAAAGGCGTATAGATGCTGACACAAACAAAAATCATCAGTAATGAAATCAGCAGTTTTGGCATCAATTCAAACATGCGGTTCTGCAGCATTTTTTCGGTTTTAAAGATCAACCAGCCACATCCTAGCGTTGCATACAATACGACTACACTTAAACCGGTAAACAGGGAAAAAGGTGTTAACCAATCCAGACCGCCGCCAGTATAGATGCCATTCGTGGTTTCAATCCCCTGAATATAGGCTCCCAAAATCAGTCCTTGGAAAAATGAGCTCAAGATCGACCCCCAAATAAAGGCCTGATCCCATAAATGTTTGGTTTTATTGGCCTTAAACCGGAATTCGAAGGCAACGCCCCGGAAGATCAGCGCGATCACCATTAGAATGATTGGGATATACAGGGCGGACAGTACAGTGGAATACACTAAGGGAAATGCAGCAAATAATCCTGCACCACCCAGTACCATCCAGGTTTCATTGCCATCCCAGACGGGCGCGACGGTATTCATCATAACATCACGTTCCTGTCGATCACCAATAAAGGGAAATAGAATACCGATACCGAGATCAAAACCATCTAGCACGACATAGATCAGCACTCCTAATCCAATAATTAGAATCCAAATTAATGATAAATCGATCATTTTTGATTCTCCTGAGATTGTGTAGGACTTACTTTATCCAGATCGCTCTCCTCATCAATTGTACTTAAAGGACGTTTTGATGCCTGTATGACCGCCTGCTCACTATGGGGTGCCGAATGTATAAACTCCGGACCTTTACGCATCAATTTCAGCATGTAGAAAATGCCAACACCAAACACAATAAAGTAGACCATTACAAAAATGATCAGGGTTAAACCCACCTGTTCCGCTGAAACTGGAGAAAGTGTATCTTTGGTACGCAATACACCATAAACAACCCATGGTTGACGACCGACTTCAGTGGTAAACCAACCTGCAAGTAAAGCGATAAATCCTGAAGGTCCCATGTATAGCGCAAATCTATGCAACCATACCGAGTCATAGAACTTGTCAGTTTTTCTTAGCCATGCACCTAGCACCGCCATTAAAATCATCAGTACACCAAGTCCGACCATAATCCGGAAACTCCAGAACACGACCAGCGAGTTTGGACGGTCTTCAGGTGCAAATTCCTTTAAGCCTTTGACTTCACCATCTAAGGTATGTGTCATGATCACGCTACCTAGATTCGGAATTCCGATCGCATACTTGGTTTCTTCAGCTTCCATATCTGGAATACCAAATAAATACAGTGGCATGCCATGATCTTTATTGGTTTCCCAGTGTCCTTCCATAGCTGCCAGTTTGGCCGGTTGGTGTTCTAGGGTATTCAAGCCATGTAGATCTCCGACAAACATTTGCAATGGTGCCAATGCGAGAATCATCCACATGGCCATGGAAAATGATTTTTTCACCAAGGCATCACGACGGCCTTTTAATAAATGAAATGCGGCTGTGGCAGCTACTAGCAAAGCAGAGACCAGAAAGGAAGCCATTGCCATATGTGCCAATCGATAAGGGAAAGATGGATTAAAGACAATCGCAAACCAGTCTTGCGGGATGATGATCCCATTTTCAATGGTGAAGCCTTGTGGCGTCTGCATCCAACTGTTTGAGGACAGAATCCAGAACATGGATATACAGGTACCTATAGCCACCATCAGCGTTGCGAAAAAATGGGTTTTGGGTCCCACTCTGCCCCAACCAAATAGCATAATCCCCAGAAAACCAGCTTCAAGGAAGAAAGCACTTAAAACCTCATAAGCTAATAATGGTCCAGTCACACTGCCGGAAATCCGTGAAAACTCACTCCAGTTGGTACCAAACTGATAGCTCATCACCACGCCAGAGACCACGCCCATACCAAAGGACAGGGCAAAGACTTTGATCCAGAACTTAAATAAGTCTCGGTATACTGGATCGTTAGTTTTAAGCCAACGCCATTCCAGAACAGCCAGAAAACTGGCCAAACCAATAGAAATGGCAGGAAAAATGATATGAAACGATACGGTAAATGCAAACTGGATACGCGCCAGTTCTAGCGCGGTTAACCCTAAGTCCATGTTGTCACCTTATCCTTCTATTAATGGGTGAAAAGATTTCAGCAAAACACTCTGAAATATCGTTTTATGTATATTTAAATTTAAGTGTGTCCACATATTTACAGTATTGTAAATACGTAAGCCTTCACGTTTGCATGCCCACATTACTTTTTTAAGGCTGAGATAACTCATAATGCTGCTAACAGGCAACAAAGTATTAATTTTCATGATTAAAACTCTTTAAGATGTTGTGTGGTACAAACAGATCAACTGTTTGATGTGACAAATCGTGTCTTAAAGAGCCAAAGGAGGCGCTCTGCCCTGCGGCAGCAAATACAGCTTCTGTAAGCTGAAATAGACATGCCGGAAAACAGTCTGATAGAAATTTAATCTGACTTGAATCCGGTCCAGAACTTCATCAATCCCCAACTTAAATGGCAGCACCAAATCACCATAGACCTTACAATATTGGCATTGATGGTTATGTTCATTGTGATCGTGGAAATGTTGAAGCATCAAATCCTGTAGCAGCTCATGATGAACCGAGTGGATATGATGATGATCAGCAGGCGAAAGAAGATTGTGGGTGATCGACATACAGACCGGAGCAATATGAAATTTTTCCGGCAGCAGAGGCTGTAAATATACTGCAATTTGCAAAAGTATGGCTGCAAATGCAATAAAGATTCCACTTCGCTTCAGCAAGTTTTCTCTCGACTGGCATCGAATAAGAGGGATACGCTGGATAAAAAGATGAAATTTAAAGATAAATTCCTACTTATTTACTCAGCTTTTCATTCTATAAATATATAATATATATTCGTTTTTGAAAAGCAAAAAAAAATAAATAAAAAGTTGATTAAATTAAACACTTAAGATAATAAAATAACTTTCTCTTACAGTTGATGCAGGAGAAAGTTATTTATTGTACAAAGAGTGTTCAGAAGAAGACTTTGCTTACTTGAAATAATTGAGAGGCAATTTTAAGTAAGATACGCCATTTTGTTCTGGTTGGGGAAAGCGTCCCGCATTCATATTAATCTGAATGGATGGCAGAATCAGCTCAGGCATTCTCAAGGTTGCATCACGTTTTTGGCGCATTGCAACAAACTCCGCTTTTTCTGTGCCAATATGAATATGAATATTAAACTGTTTCTGAGTTTTGATATCCGTTTCACAGATGTAGTCATGACGTGATTCCGGTAAATAGTCATGACATAGGAAAACACGAGTGTCTTCAGGCAACTGATAGAGGGTCTGTACAGAGTCAAATAAAGTCGCAGCACTGCCCTTAGGAAAATCACATCGTGCCGTTCCATAATCAGGCATAAACAAGGTATCACCCACAAAAACAGCATCCCCAATCACATAACTCAAGCATGCAGGTGTATGGCCAGGAGTAGGAATATTATAGGCTTTCAGGTTGCCAATATGAAATTCTTCGTGATCCTGAAATACATGATCAAATGTCTGGTAAGCATTGAATTGTTTGATATCAATATTATAGATTGAGCTAAAGGTGTCCTGTACCAGTGAAATTCGTTCGCTCATCGCTGTTTTTCCACCGAGTTGCTGTTTTAAATACTGTGCTGCTGTTAAATGATCTGCATGTACATGCGTTTCCAAAATCCACTCAACCTGTAAGCCCTGCTCTTTGACATACGCGATGATTTGATCGGCATGCGTGGTAGATGTCACTGCTGAAGCAGAGTCATAATCGAGAACACTGTCGATAATCGCACATTGTTTTGTGGCTGGATCTGAAACTACATAACTGAATGTATTTGTTTTAGGATCAAAAAAATCTTTTACATTTGGTTGAGTCGACATAGTCTTACTCCTTTTTAAAATTTAGAAGCTCACAGAGCACATTTAAAACTTATAGGACTTACGCATTGACGGATTCAAAAAAGTATTAAAATACTTTATAAAGTATCTGTGATCAGACGAATTAAACATGCTTCTACAGCAACTTGTACATTACCCATTTATATGGGCTTTCTCATG
>NZ_JBWKMK010000112.1:0-8007 GCF_056431365.1 Acinetobacter seohaensis | reverse complement strand
GGATTGGATAATCAATAGATATGGATGCTAATATACCAAGACACTCACCTAAAATACAAAAGATAATCATTTAAATCTCTAATAAATACCCACCTTGCCACTACTGAATCGACATAGACAAAATGAGAACTTATGCAAATATTTGTCTATATTTTTAGTTATAGTTAATTACTCCCATTTTTATATTGCTTTGATTTTTCAGATTAAGCTTGAATCAATTGCGTCAACTCATCCACATAGTCCTGCATCGGGCGGGGATTGTGGTCACGACGGCTTTCAATATTTAAGCGCAATAAAGGCTCGGTATTTGACGCACGCACATTCAAACGCCATGCCCCAAAGTCAAGACTCACGCCATCGGTTTGGTCAATTGCTGGGTTTTGGCTAGCATAATGCTCAAAGATTTTTTGGATGGTGGCTTGAGTATCGGCCACTTTAAAGTTAATTTCCCCCGAACATGGGAATTTGGCAATCATTTCTTCGACCAGACTCGATAGCGATTCTCCTGTTTCAGACAACACAGAAAGCACCAATAACCAAGGAATCATGCCGCTGTCACAATAGGCAAAATCACGAAAATAGTGGTGTGCACTCATTTCACCGCCGTAAACAGCATTGTGTTCACGCATTACATCTTTAATAAAGGCATGCCCAGATTTAGATTGAATCGCTTCACCCTGATATTGAGCGACCACATCAAAGGTATTCCAGACTAAACGTGGGTCATGTACGATTTTCTCGCCTGCTTGTTTGAGTAAAAATGCCTGTGCCAATAAGCCGACAATATAATAGCCTTCAATAAACTGGCCTTTTTCATCGAACAAGAAACAGCGATCAAAGTCACCATCCCACGCAATGCCCATGTCGGCTTGATACTCTAATACGGCATTGCGGGTACTGTCACGGTTTTCCACTAAAATTGGATTCGGGATACCATTGGGGAAGGTGCCATCGGCATCATTGTGAATTTTGACAAACTCAACAGGGATATTCAGAGCTTTGAATTTTTGCTCAATTGCATCGACCACATGTCCTGCAGCGCCATTGCCTGCATTCATGACCAGTTTCATTGGGCGAATTTTGGTAGGCTCGATATACGTCATTAAATGTTCAATAAATTGAGGCAAAATATTGTAGCTTTGAGTGCTACCTTTGTGCTCAACTGGGGTAAATTCGCCCGATTCTGCCAAAGCCTGAATGTCTTTTAGGCCGGTATCGGCACTAATCGGACGTGCATTTTCACGTACCAGTTTCATGCCGTTGTAGTCCATGGGGTTATGGCTGGCAGTTACTTCAATGCCACCTTGCACGTCTAAATGAAAGGCTGCGAAATAGACTTCTTCTGTGCCTGTCATTCCCAAGTCGAGCACATTGACCCCTGCATCATTTAAACCACGAATGGTGGCCTGCTTTAAGCCTTCGCTGCTAAGGCGAATATCGCAGCCAATTACAACGGTTTTAGGTTGGTAAATTTGTCCGTAAGCACGACCAATTTTATAGGCGATGTCTTCATTGAGTTCTGTGCCCAATTTTCCGCGAATGTCATAGGCTTTAAAACAGGTTAATGTGCTCATGTATTGTCCTAAATATTTGGAAAAATCGTATTGCTGCCTATGATAATCGAACTGTGTGTAATGTGCTGTATAGAATGGAAGATCAATTGCTTGAAGATGTTTCAGGTCAAAGACTATGGATGAGAAAAGATGTGGTGATGGGCAAAGATGTTTTTAATGAGTAAGAAGTTGGTTAAAATACGGCTCAGACTTATGTGTTCGATATGATTGAAGATGGAATTACAGAAAAGTACTTTAGAGCCAGTGCAGAAACTTTCTGCGCCACAGAAAAAATTTCAGAAATTATGCCAAAAAATTGAGCAGGAACAGCTACGTTTGAATGAATGGCAGACCGCACAAGCCGATATTCAGGCACGTGCCAGCCGTGAAATTTTACCGACTTATGCGCAATTGCGTGAAGTTATATTTCAGCAAATTCAACAATTGCTTCAGCAAAAACAACAAAAAGTGACGGCAGCCCAGCAAACTAAGCTGGATCAAAAAATTGAGCAACTCAGTTTACAACTTTTGGATTCGCAGCAGATGTCTACCGAACAAGTTCAGTTTTTAACAGAATTGCTGAACAGTTATGGGCATCATATTGAATTGCTAGACACAGATGATGTGGATTTAAGATCTGAAGCTAAAACAGCAACAGAGTCAGAAGACGAAAATGTTGAACAATGTGAACAAAATAGTTTTGAACATGATGAGTCTGAACAAGAGCGCTTGGCACAGCTCAAGCTAGAAAGTTTGAAGCATTTTCTTTGTGAAGAATATGACCTAGATTTAGATTTTTTTGATTTTCAGCATGATCCATTAGATTTAGATGACTTTATAAAAAAATTTGAACAAAAAATGCAAGAACAAGAGGAGCTGGATTTTTTAAGTCAGTTGAGTAGTGCGCAAAAAGCTTTTGCCGAACAGCAAATTGCCCGTGAAAAAGCCAAAGCAGCAAAAAAACAGCAACAGCGTGAAGAAGCCAAGAAACTAGCAAATCAGTCCATTAAAGCGATTTACTTAAAAATTACAGCGTGGATTCACCCAGATCGTGAGCAAGATGAGCAGAAAAAACAAGAAAAAACCGTATTGATGCAGCAAGCCAATCAGGCTTATGAAGCCAATGATTTATTGACATTGTTAAATTTGCAAATTCAGTTGGGTCAGCAGCATAATTTGTCTTTCGCCAATCAACAATTAAAAGCGTATAACCTGCTTTTAGAAGAACAGTTAGAAACTTTGCAAATGCAAGTGGATGACATTATTTACTCTTTTAATTGGAGTCAGTTTTTATATTCTAACCGTAAAATTAAAGTGCAGGATTTGTATCGAAAATATGAGCAAGACTATCGACATGTTCAACAAAAATTAGCTCGAGCGCAAGAGATACTGGAAAAATATCAAGACCTTAAACAATTAAAGCAATTGATGCGCAGTCAATATGTGTGGGAAATGCATGCTGTGATGATGTAGACATATTGAGGTTTGGCTTTGAATGTTTATGCAAAAAGTAGTCTTTATTTACAATATTCCTTTTGAGTGAATCCAAGTTATGCTCAGGTTGGGCCGTTCGGCTACTATTCTGAAATGATACCTTTGTCCGTTATAATTGTATAAACATTTTTAGTGTCTGGTAATTATGTCCTCATTGATCAATTTTCTATCTCGCTTTAGTACAGCAACTCTTCAGCGCAGTCTGAGCTATGCTAAACGCATTGATAGGGAAACGATTGAGTTCTTTGAGGAAAAAGACGGGGTTACGATGTATGCCCAAATTGAAGGGACAGATTATTACGATACTGCAATTACCTATAATCCCCAAAAAGACCGTTTAATCGATGACGACTGCACTTGTCCAGTTGGATATAACTGTAAACATGCTGCTGCTTTAGCGCGGTTATTCTTTCAGGAATATCGCCAGGAATTTCAGCAGCGTTATGCTGACTCTCAATCCCCGCAGGGAATCGCAAAACGCCTACGGGGGGATGATCAGGCACAGCGCTGGTTGAATGATTTTAAACGGTATTTACAACAGACTGAACCAGAGCAATCTGTCAAAACAAACAATTATTTAATTTACCTGTTAGATCAGTCTGTCAGCTTAAAGAAATTGACAGTTGATGTTCAGAAGGCCAGACGCAATAAAAACGGCTCAATTGCGGGGGAAAGTTATTATACCCAATATGAAAATATCACCAGAAAGCATCTGACTTTACCTGAACAAAAACGACAATTATTTAACCAGATTTATTATTATGCCAAAATAAACAGTGACGAACGTTTTTATCAAAGCAATCTTGATATCTCCGGAATTTTATTGGAGCATTTCAAATCTTTTATTCAAAGTGGCGATGTGTACTGGCAAAAAAAGAGCCATACTGCACTTCAATGGTCAGAACAAGGCTATCACATCGAACTGATCTGGCAACAAGGTGTAAACAAACAGACAGAGCATTTAAATATTGAATTGGTCAATGGTGATATTCGACTCGATTTAAAATCAAATCCACATATCCAAATTCTCGCTAGCCAGCCACCGTGTTATGTGGATATTCAACAGAACACGGTGGGCCAGTTATATGGTGAATATACGGCAAATCTTCTGTACCATTTTTTACAGATGCCTGCTCTTCCATCTATGCTCTTGCCAGAGTTTGAGAAACTGACTCATCAATATTCAGACGTGAAAAATCTGCCTCAGCCCGAGTCTATTCAGCATATTGATGTCCTTGAGGGTAGTCCCCAGCCAATTTTACGCTTCGGTGTTTTAGATAAATTTGATTGGAAATGGGAAGAATCTGTTTGTGCTGAAATTGAATTCTCCTATGCAGGCGGGCGAATTAAAGCAGGTACATCAGGTGACAGTTTCATTGGTGAGCAGCATGACAAAATGGTGCGACAGCTTCGGGACTTAGTTCAGGAACAACAGTCAATCCAGCGTTTACAGCTATTGGTCGAATCACTGAAGTGGGTGAAAGATCTTAGTTATGACCAGCAATTAAAACTGGATAAACAACGTCTCGATTCTATGGTTTTTGCTTTCTATGGAGACTGGATCAAACAGCTGATGCCCATCAATCAAATTGAGTTGATGGGCTGGCAGATAGAGCATCTGGAAAACAGCCCCTTTAACCTGCAATATGTTGAAAATTTAAATATTTCTATCACTGAATCTGAAGGCCAGCAGGACTGGTTCAATATCGGGGCGACGGTTCAAGACAGTGCAGGCAATTCTTATAATTTACTTGATGCGCTCGTAGCTTTGGTGCGAGTAAATCCTGATTTACTTGATCCGCGGACTTTTATTCATCTGCATGACAGTCAAATTTTCACCGTGAAAACTGCAGTTGATCAACCTGATTTGGCGCTATCCGCTAGGGATATTAAGCCGGTATTATTGCATCTGCAGAGCATTTTACAGCAAGAAGAGCGCAGTATTGATCGCTATGATGCGAGTCAATTATTAGAATTGCAGCATAATCTTGGGATGACATGGCAGGTCAGTGATCGCCTGCAGAAATTTGTACATAAATTCAAACAAGGCTATCAGCAACAACTGCCGACACCACAAGGTTTTCAGGGGGAGTTGCGTCTATACCAGCAGCAGGGCTTAGGCTGGTTACAGTTTTTAAGGGAAACCCAGCATGGCGGGATTCTGGCAGATGATATGGGCTTGGGGAAAACAGCACAAACTTTAGCCCATTTACTCATGGAAAAGCAGGCTGGATATTTGCAGGATAGTCCCGCCTTAATTGTTGCACCCACATCGCTGATGCATAACTGGTTCAAAGAAGCGGAGAAATTTACCCCAGAGCTCAAGGTATTGCTGCTACAGGGGCCCGATCGCCATCAGTATTTTGAGCAGATTCCGCACTATGATATTGTGTTAACCACCTATCCGCTTCTGGCGAGAGATGAAGAGCAACTAAAGCAATATGAATATCATCAACTCATTTTGGATGAGGCGCAGAATATCAAAAATCCGCGCGCCAAAGCTGCACAGGTAGTACGGCAATTAACAGCGCGACATCGTCTATGTCTAACCGGTACACCTATGGAAAATCATTTGGGTGAGCTGTGGGCACTATTTTATTTCCTGATGCCAGGATTTTTATATTCACAAGAAATTTTTAATAAAAAGTACCGTCATCCGATTGAAAAGCGCGGTGATGAGCAGTTAAGACAAAAGTTGGTCAACCGGATTAAGCCCTTCATTTTACGTCGCTTGAAAACTGACGTAGCCAAAGAGTTGCCAGAAAAAACCACGATTGAAGTCAATATTGATATGAATGACCAGCAATCCAAGTTATATGAGGCTGTTCGTGCCACGATGCAGGCAAGCATTCAGAAAATTGTGGCAGAAAAAGGCTTTAAACGTAGTCAAATTCAAATTTTAGATGCCTTACTGAAGCTACGTCAGGTGTGCTGCCATCCTAGCTTACTAAAGCTGGATTCAGTGAAAATTGGGCAGGCGCATTCTGCCAAACTTGAACAGTTGATGGATATGGTCGTTCCAATGGTGGAAGAGGGGCGAAAAATTCTTATCTTCTCTCAGTTTACCTCAATGTTGGAACTGATTGAACAACAGTTCCATCACGCAGAAATTGGCTATGTGAAGCTGACTGGAAAGACCAAAAAGCGAGATGAAGTCATTACAGCGTTTCAGTCTGGACAAGTGCCGGTATTTTTAATCAGTCTGAAAGCAGGAGGGGTCGGTTTGAATCTAACTGCCGCAGATACGGTCATTCACTATGATCCATGGTGGAACCCTGCTGCTGAAGATCAAGCTTCAGATCGTGCATGGCGGATTGGACAGGACAAGCCGGTATTTGTCTATAAGCTGATTACTAATAAAAGCATAGAAGAAAAAATTCTTGCCTTACAGCAAAATAAAGCAGAACTGGCACACTCTATTCTAAGTACAGATCATGAAGGCGAAGCGAAACTGACGGAAAATGACGTGATGAACTTGTTTGAGAAATTTTAGTTTGGTTTCAGATTACCCTAATCATCTGTAAGTATCTGAAAGTCCGGATGCAATTTTTTCCAATGTTCTCTTAATTTTTCTTTATGAACAGAAATCATAGGTAAGTCTAGTAATAGCACTGGCCATACCGACCGTGCTTTGTCCATGATCGCGTGAAGTTGTTTTTCAATAACACGCCATGGAACACCGACTTTTTCAGCCCATTGTTCAAAGTGTTTCATCTCAGCTAAATACCAATCTTTATTTTTGGCAAGATTTAAGGCGAAATGACGCTCATTTTCAATATATACACTTGTCATCAATATATCGTATGCAGGGGATAATCTTGGCGTTGTTTTATCGTGATAAATCATACTCCAGTTCTTTAAGTGTGCATCTCCATTGGCGAGTAAAATATTGACGAGTAAACGGCTGGCAAATTGCTGAATATCAAAAATTTTGTTATCTGAATAGTGATAAATGATCTTACCGATCTGCTCATAATTTGTGGTGCTGTATTTCTGGTGTGGATATGAACCAAAGATCTGAGCAAAATCTTCAATATGAATAAGCTCTGTAGTATTAGCAGTACTCTGCCTATCGAATCTCTTAATTGCAAAAGCATATTGCTCTTGGGGTAGATTTAATGGTGGAAGGTCTTGTAAGAGTGCCATATCTACCAAACGAATCTCTGGGATATCTATTCCGACCATTTTGGCAAGGATCATCATAGAGTATTCATTCAGCGGAACAAAAGCATGTCTGGTAGAAGGAGTTTTGACAATCCAATCACCGAGTAGGCTGGATTCCGTTGCCTGTGCTAATGTAAAACGCCCATCTTTGGCTTTCATGGAAAACTTCATTTGGACGCCAGCCAAGGAAAACTTATTATTTGTCCGAATCTCTTGTTTTAATATCTGATCTGGATTCGAGATCTGAAGCTTAAATTTTATTCCATCTGGGATTTCTTCTGGATCTACTGGGGTTGCAATCAGTGCCCCAGGTAAGTCATGACCTAAAGCTGCCAATAACTGAAATTCATTGTCTATATGTATTTTGAGGCTTTGTGCTATGAGTTCGCGTAATGCACCTTCTGGTAGCAGATTTGATAGCAAGGGGTGTAAGCGCTGATGTGTAACATAGGTCTTTTCTAAAATCTTATCCGCTTGAGGATATAAAGGGGAAGTAAGCAAGCTCAAGGTCGGACGTTGCTGATCCAAGTGAAAAGAATCTGTGAAAACCAGAATATTTTTTCCGCTCTGAAATCCTGCCAAGTATCCAACGACAACGTGATGTAATGTTAATTTCAGGACTGCAACAGTATTCATGGTTCCTGTTCCTTAAAATGTATTCAAACATAGTCAAGGACTAATTCGCACTCTGTTAATGTCTTGTTGCCAAGCGTGTAACTAGAGCCTGAGTCGGTCAGTTCCGACTTGTAGCGGTCAGTCCGTTCTTGCAATATACGCTTTACAGTTTTGTAAGGCG
>NZ_JBWKMK010000111.1:0-6236 GCF_056431365.1 Acinetobacter seohaensis | reverse complement strand
GTTCAAATGGCGATTCAGCGTTTAATTGGTTTTGGGAAAAAAGAAGAGTTTAAGGAAATTTTGGCAATTTTAAGAAAGCAGAATCCTGATAGGATAAGGGTTCTGTGAAATTTGTCGTGTACAGAGTCAAAAAAATTAAAAATTTAATTACAAATGTTCAAGATTGTGCATAATTAAGCTATCTATTGCTAAAAAGGTTACTTTTATGGATCCGTCGCCGTGCGCAGGTCTACTTTATATTTCGATTTCTGCTAACTATCTCGGAGCTATGAACTAATGGAGTTTTTATTAGATCCGGGAATATGGGTTGGTTTAATTACACTTATTATTCTAGAAATCGTATTAGGTATTGATAACCTAGTCTTTATTGCAATTCTTGCAGAAAAATTACCCCCAGAACAGCGTGATAAAGCCCGTGTGATTGGCTTATCTTTAGCGTTGTTTATGCGTTTAGGATTGTTATTTGCAATCTCTTGGTTGGTTACTTTAACCGAACCGTTAATTACCTTATTTGAAAAAACCTTTTCAGGGCGTGACCTCATTCTCTTGGGTGGCGGTTTGTTCCTCGTCTATAAGGCGGTAGGAGAGTTGCATGAGAAGATGGAAGGCAAACCCGAAGTCAAAGTCACGACCAATGTGGTTTATGCAAGTTTTGCCGCAGTTGTAGCACAAATTGTTGTTCTAGATGCAGTTTTCTCTTTAGACTCAGTCATTACCGCAATTGGCATGGTCGACAACATCTATGTGATGATGGTTGCCATGGTGATTGCAATGTTGGTGATGTTACTTGCATCTAAGCCATTAACTGTTTTTGTGAACCGTCATCCAACAGTGGTGATTTTGTGTTTAAGCTTCTTACTATTAATTGGTATCAGCTTGATTGCAGAAGGTTTTGGCTTCCATATCCCTAAAGGTTATATCTATTCGGGTATTGGTGTTGCGATTGCTATTGAAGCGTTTAACCAATTTGGTCAGCGCAATGTTGCAAAACATGAAGCAAAAATTCCGTTACGTCACCGTACTGCAGATTCAATTTTAAAATTGATGGGGGGGCGAGTTGAAACCAGTAGCCCTGATTTGCATAACGAAGCGCAAGAAGCGTTTGCAGATGAAGAACGCTACATGATTGGTGGTGTCTTGACCTTGGCAGAGCGTTCAGTCGCATCAATTATGACGCCACGTAGCCAAATTTCATGGGTCGATATTGAAGATTCACCTGAACAAATCCGCGAACAGATTCTATCTGTACCACACAGCTTATTCCCAGTGTGTCGTGGTAGTTTAGATAAAGTCATTAGTATTGTACGTGCCAAAGAGTTGTTGGATGTATTGGACGAAGAAGAAGAGCTTAAAGCTTTAATTAAACGTCAGCGTCCAATTTACATTTTTGAAAAAATGAAAGTGATTGATGCGATCAATACGTTACGTACCTCTAAAGGTTCTTTGGTTTTAGTCAGCGATGAGTTTGGTAATGTTCAAGGTTTGATTTCACCGCTTGATGTGTTTGAAGCGATTGCAGGTGAATTCCCTGATGCAGACGAACAGTTAGATTTGGTTAAAACCAATGAAAACGAATGGAAAGCAACAGGTATGCTGGATTTATACCAGCTTGAACTTGAACTGGGTATGATGGATCTGATTGAAGAAGATGCAGGCTACATTAGCGTTGCAGGTTTGATTTTAGATAAAACCCAAGGTGAAGTTCAGGTCGGCACGCAGTTGGATTATCAAGGTGTGCACTTTGAAGTGACAGAACTTGATGGTAACCGTATTAAAACTGTGATGATTCGCTTACGCTAATTACTAAGCTTTGAATTAAATCACTCAAAAAGCTCTACCGAAATGGTGGAGCTTTTTTATGGTGTAATAAAAAGATTGTGATGTTTCATCCTGAAAATGTGTATCAGCGATAAGTCTGGATTTTAAAAGCTGAACATGAAATGTGGCATGGAATAGAAAAAAAGAAACAACCAAACAGGATTACAAATTTGGTTGCTTAAACAGGGAAAAGAAAAAGCGAGAAACTAAAACAAATGTTTAATTTGTATGTGACTTCGCCACTAAAAATTAAACTGCCAATTGATTTTCAATCACATTCCATAAATTTCGATGTGACTTTTTAAACATCGCCATATGCCCAATGGCTTTATGCTGATAACGCTTTGGTTTAAGTTCAATCATATTAGTCGATGCATGGGGATAGAGACGGAGTAAATCTTTCACATTCGCTTCGGTGGCAATCTCATCATCCGAACTCCAAATAGCAGTAATCGGGCAACGAATTTTATCGTGATAATGCTGTGAAACTGTTTTGCCTATAGCATTGATGACATAGCCGGGTTTGCTGCAAAATTGTGCCCATTGTTGGGCCACATTTTTAGGTAGGTTTTCGCCCATGCCAATTGCATTGGTTGGGCCATAACCATGTGTGATTCTGGCAAGTGGAAAAATAACTTTAAACATCACAGGGGCAAGTAGGCGAGTACGACCTTTTAAACCTTTTGTGTGGCCTGTAGAGCCTGAAACAGCTACGACTTTTGCCACTTTATGATATTCAGGATTAATCCCCAGTAATTGTCCGCCTGCGCTGTGTCCCAATAAAACCACTTGTTCAGCTTGCGTTTTTTGCAGCAAAGTATTTACTGCTGCAGGAATATCTAACTGCCCCCAATCAACAATACTGGCTTCACATTGTTTCAATGGTTCGTGTAACGAATCACCAATACCACGAAAATCAAAACACAGCACAGCATAGCCTTGTTCATTTAGCCATGTGGCAAAAGCGTGATAAAAATTCTTGGTAATGCCTGTCGCGGGACAAATCAAGACGGGTAGACGCTGTGCTTGTGTATATTGATTTGGATAATAACGGGCAGCGAGGGCATAACCATCTGCACATATAATATTTAAGCTTTCAAATGTGCTCATAATGTTTTAAGGATGATGAGAATAAAGTTACTTTACACGAGTTCCAAAAAGAAACTTGTATTTATTCTGACTCTAAAGTCAAGCTTAGTAGTCTGCGAGTGTAGTTAAATAGCCACACGAAAAATAAAAGAGTGTTAAACATGGAAAGTTTATCTTTGGCAGTGCGCCTTGCGATTATTTTCAGTGGAATATTTTTGTGGGTGGGGATGCTTACAGGCGTGTGGAAATATTGGCAAATTCGTGCTTCTGCCCAAGCGCGTGCTCATTATTATGTGGATATCGCACATCGCAGTAGTTTGTTATATGCACCTGCAAGTTTAATTTTAGCGGTCTTGGCTTATTTTTGTATTTGGGATGCCACTGTAATTTTAATTTGTGTGATTCTAAATTTAGTATTTTTTAGCTTTTCTATTCTGAGTTATATCTTGCATGGATTGCTTAAAGATACCACTAATCAATTTAAACAACCGCATCAAATTGCAGCATGGACATTGCCAAGTTGGTGCATGAGTTTGGCGATGCTGTTATTGATTGTGGCTGAATTGGGTGGGACTAGTGTGTTATTGCTTGGCGCAATCTATGGATTGTTGTAATTCTAATTGCTCAGTTTAATTTTTTCTTGGTAGCCCGTAGAAGATTTTGAGATTTTTGCTGTAGATCAGGAATGATGATTAGAATCTACTTTTTGAGTTTGGCGGCAGAGGAGTGATCCATCTGCCGCAAAGTGAAAGCGAAAAAGCTAAAATGAGTGGGTGCTAGGGTAAGATTAATGAACTTCTACGTTTTTATGTTCACGAAACTTTTGGTCAATGGATGTCCAAATCGCAAAGGCTATACATACCAATAAGGCATATAAAAAATAGGTTGGTTTCAAGTTGCCTTGAATTGAGCCTTGGAGCAATAGGGTCAGCATCAGTGCAAAAGTGGTGCTTAAAAAAGTAACTAGATTTTGGTTAGCCTTCAGAGCGTTAATGAAGACTTGCGTATTGAAATGTGAAAACATCTCCATCCCTCCTTGTTATAAATCACTAAAATCAGAGCATTTTAGTCAGATTGGTTTTATTGTTCTACCTTGTTTAGCAAACTATTTCAAGCCCTTATAGTCATATTTTGATAAAAAACATCATTTTCATATGAAATACTACTATTTGTTATCATTTATTTACAAAATAATAAAAAGTAGTGTGTTTTTTAAGCCATTTAAATACGATTTCAATCGTACTTGCATATTTTATGCCAGCTAATTTTGAGGGCGACTATACGACTTTAGCGTTAATTTGAGCTCTGCTTAAAATGGGTGAATGATTTATTTTGTTTTAGTTTTTTATTGAAAATATTTTAATTTCATTTGTTTATTTATACCAAATAATTATTTGGGTTGCTATTATCATGACTGATAAATTGCCTTAAAAAGAGGCAGTTTTAGCACAAGAAACAATAAGTGCGGGTTTGGGTAAAACCTGACAATTATTGTCTAACTTAAATTCGTATTTGGATAAAACACGACTTTAATACAATACAGCTCGAAAATAGAGCATGACTTGAAAAAATAGCCGAGCTCGAAGTCCGTACTGGCTATTTTTTCATTCGATCATGAATTGTAGCGAATACAAAAATCAGTAATGCAGGAATCAACCAAGCGAGGTTTTGTTCACTCAGGGGAAAATTGGTCAGTGTGGTTGGCAAGAATCTAGCTAAGTCTGCGGCCTTCATTGCATCAATGATGCCAAAGAGCAATGCAACTGCGGCAGTAGGTGCAATCACGCGGGTTGGAATACGGAATAATCCCCAGAAAAAGCTGAGTAGAATGACCACAATTGCAGGTGGATAAATCGCGCTTAAAATAGGCACTGAAACTGCAATGAGTTTGGTGAGTCCAAGATTGGAAATAACAAAGGCAAAGCCCACTAAAATAAATACCCAACGGCGATAATGAATTTTAGTAATTTGCTCAAAATATCCAGCACATGCGCATGTCAGTCCAATTGCCGTAACCATGCAGGCAATAAAAATCATTGCAGCTAAAAATACCGAGCCAAATCCGCCAAAAGCATGTTGCACATAGGCATGTAAAATGACTGCACCATTACTGGCATTGGCGGCAACATCGTGACTGCCCATCCCCAGTTTAAATAGGCTTAGATAAACTAAAGTTAAACCGATCCCTGAAATTAAACTTGCCCATACCGCATAGCGGGTGATGAGTTTTTTATCAGTTACGCCACGTGAACGAATCGCATTAATAATCACAATCCCGAATACCAATGCACCTAAGGTATCCATAGTGAGATAACCGTTAATAAAGCCTTCAGATACAGGACTGTTCACATAATTGTGAATGGCAGGTGAAATTGTACCTGTCGGAATAATAAATGCAGTGATGCCTAAAATTAGTAATGACAGAATTTTAAGCGGGGAAAGTACATAGCCCACTGTATCTAAAATTTTGTGTGGATACAGTGAAACTAACATCACCAAGGCAAAATAGATGGCGCTATAAATGAATAAGGTACTCGCGGAATCGCCAAAATAGGCAGAGAAACCAATTTCATAAGATACGGTAGCGGTACGTGGTGTGGCGAAAAGCGGGCCAACCGCTAAATAACAGACGACTGTTAAAATTAAGCTCGCGATTTTGCCTAAAGGCGAACTTAAAATTTGTATAGAACCTTCGACACGTGACAACGCCATAATGGTAATCACGGGTAAGCCAACTGCGGTAATGAGAAAACCGAGCGCAGCAAGCCAGACGTGTTCGCCCGCTTGCTGTGCCACGATAGGTGGGAAAATAATATTACCTGCACCAATAAACAGCGCAAAGGTCATAAAACCCAAGGCAATAATATCCCGTGTGCGTAAATTCGTCATGGGAGAGAAATAAGATGTAAACAAAAGAAACCGATTTTAGTAGATCGAGCTATGATTTTCTAATTTATTTTATAGGTCATATGAATATTTTTTATGATATGTGTTTGTAGGCTATTTTAATCTTCACTATAAAAATTAAATAACTTACTGTTTATATGATGTATTTTTGAAAAATGCTGATCCCACATAGTATAGATGGCTTATCTAGTATAAGTTTTGGTTGCTATTTTAAATGCGCAGTTCTTAAACAAAACTGTTGGTCGCATGACGATGGATACTTGTTTGGCAGCTTGAGCTGATTTTACAAGCCGAAAGGGTTAATAACTGCTAGTTGAAATCTACCTATTTCTATATTATTATATACAAATGAGTAGATATGTTAGTATTGGCGTTGCAGCTAAAACACTGGGTGTTTCCATCCAAACCCTAAGAAGATGGGA
>NZ_JBWKMK010000110.1:0-5852 GCF_056431365.1 Acinetobacter seohaensis | reverse complement strand
CGCGACTCATGAGTGCTCGGTTATATGCGGGCCAATTGGTTGTACGGTAGATTTTGTGTGTAGGCTTCTTCATTTGAAAATTATATCGCTGAAAAAGCCTTTACAGATAGGTTTGTGCAACAAAGCCAATATGAAGTGTGGGGTGAAATTTATATATAGGACGTTAAGCTTATGACTATACTCGCCCAATTTGATTTAGTAAAACCCAAATATCCTAAAAATGATCTACGTATGGATGGTTTTTATAATGCAACAGATTATGTAAATAAATTAGCTGAAAATCATTCAGGATTTATCTGGAGAGATTTAAATGAAAGCCAAAAAATAATTGACCAGCTTTTTGGGATTGGTCATTTATATACGTTATCTTTATGGAAAAATACAAATGAGTTCAAAGATTTCTTGTATAAAACTCCACATAATGAATTTCGACTCAAAGGTAGAGAGTGGTTCCATTCTATTACTGAGCCACACGTTGTGCTATGGTGGGTAGAAGATGATCACATACCCACCTTATACGAGGCATATGGTCGTTTAGAATTACTTAAAAAAATCGGTCCTTCAAAAGATGCTTTTACTATTAGATCAAGTGAGTTATTTGAAATAAGCAATTAATACCAATGATATTAAAGAATATACAATATTATATCTATTATGGAGTAAGTTCACTTACTCCATAAATTATTTATTTTCAATACATTCTTTTGCTACATTAGCAGTTGCATCCCAATCTTTCCATTGGTCTTGATATACTTGTGTTAAATAGGTATTTTGTTGCTGCTTCCAAATTTCCTCCCACCAAAAGGAAGTTTGAGCCGTGCGAAGAATAGATAAAGGATGAATATAAAGCTTGCGGATCTGATTAAATTTTTCATCTTTGAGCAAATAACTATAAACAGCATTGCGGTGTGGGCTGTTGTAAAGATAAGACCATAAACGTGCAAAATTTTGCAACATTCTTCGTCCGCCATCACCAATTGCTGTTGAAATATGAGCTCTTGTTTGCAGAACATCTACTCGCTCGTCTTTGTATTCACGAACGATCAGAAGTTCGCCTTCAGGGGAAATATTTCGAACGAAATGAATTTTCTTAACTTCGCTCATAAAAATTTCATGATCTGTAATTCCTTGAGTTAAAAATAATTCAGGAATATCTTGTTCTGGAATACCAGATGCATCAAATGATGAATTGGGGGTTGGATAACCATCTCCGTGAACCAGCCAGTCTTGATTGACCTTTAAAAAATCCGCAATACTTCGAAGCTGAGAAAAGGTAGGTTCTTGCTTTCCTTGCACCCAATCGAGGAAGATTTCAGCGGTGTCATAACCTAGCCGCTCTGCAATATGTGAATACTTAAGCTCTTTTGCATTTGAGTAATTAGACCACTGAATCGCATGAACCAATCGATCTGACAATTCCTTCTTGCGATCCATAAGCTGGTATGGGCCTAAAATAGTTTGTTCATTTCCTTCGATTTCCAGCTTTTTAAAATTAAAACTATTTTCTAAGCGGGCAACCACTTCAGCATTCATGGACCGCTTTGAATCCTGCGCTTCAGCCTCTATTTTTTGTTTTAGCTCTGTCGGTAATCTTAATTTTATTTGAGAATCGCTTAAAAGACTCATCTTAGAGTACCTCATTATATTGACAATAAACCATTATGGTTTATCATTATTGCACCATAGTGGTTTATTTGAGGTCGATATGAACCCCAATACTGAATTTGCTCAATTAAAAATACGCATCCCTGTATCACTGAGAAAGCAGCTGCAAGCAGAATCTAATGCCCAACAGCGATCTTTAAATGCTCAAATTAACTTTATGTTAAAGAAGTTTATGCAATTCTCGGACAATGTACAAATGAAAGATTAGTACAGTCATCGGCAGAAAAAATAAAGGCCCATGATGGTGCATGAGCCTTTAAGAGTTGTCTTAATTTTGCGGTCAAGACAAGATCATTGTATTGAACATTGATTCTTTTATCAATGTTCAATGAGTGGTTTCTGCCTCTTTAAGTGAACCAAAGAGGTCTATAATTTATGCGTATCGAAACCGATAAGATTCGGCAGGCAGTCAGACTGCTCAATTTAGAATACAGTCAAAGGGAAACGGCTAAACAAGTCAGTATTTCCAGAGATTCTGTTAAAGTGATTTATGAAAAGTTAAAACTTTTTCCAATCCACAATAGTGAACTTAATTTATTTACTAACCTTGAATTGCTCGACTATTTTGAAATCTCTAGGGCCGCTAACTATCCAACAAGAAAAATATATCCAGATTTTGAATATGTGAATCAAGAATTAAAAAAACGTGATATGACCCTTGAATTACTTTGGCAAGAATATATTGCTCAATATGCAAAGGGGCTTTCTTATTCACGTTTTTGTGAAGTATTTAGAAATTTCCAAAAGAAACGGCATTCGTCCATGCGCCAAAGTTTTAAAAGTGGTGAAGCGCTTTTAGTGGATTTTTGCGGTCGTACAATGGAAATCACATCGCCATTAGATGGATCAAAAAGTTATGTTCAGGTATTTGTAGGTGTTTTAGGGGCATCCGCGTATACGTTCGCTTATGCAGTGCCGAGCCAAAAAGTGGAACATTGGCTCGAATGTTTTATTCAGGCATTTAAGCATATCGGCGGTGTGCCAGACACAATTATCACAGACAATTTAAAGTCAGCCGTGATCAAGAACAATAAGTCGGGTTTAGAGTTTCAGAAGGATTTTGAAGATTTTGCTGCGCATTACGATTTTGCGATTATGCCAACTCGACCACGTCATCCAAAGGATAAAGGGCTGGCGGAAGTCAGTGTACAAATTGTTCAGCGTTCAGTTCTTGCATCTTTACGCAATCAAAAATTTTTCTCTATTGACGAACTCAACCAAGCAATCCAACAAAAAATGGATATCATAAACCGTAAAACTACTCGCCGATTTACCATTAGCCGTTATGAACAGTTCTTAGCTTTGGATGGTAAAGACCTCAATCCATTACCTCTTTACCCATATGAATTGTGTACTTGGAAACGTTCGGTGCGGGTGAGTGAATTCTATCGCGTTGAGTATCAATCTAACCAATATTCTGTTCCCTATACATATGCGCATTTACAAGTCGATATCAAGATCATGCAATCCGCAATTCACGTTTTTTATGAACGTGAAAAAATAGCTGAACATACGATCAATCAGGGGATCCATCAGGATATTTGTTTAGATGAGCATATGTCACCAGAGCATCTTGCGCAAAAAGGCCTATCCAAAGACGAAATCATTTTTTGGGCAAATCGTATGGGGTCACATACTTCACAGTATGTTAATCATATCCTCAGTCAAAAAAGAGACCTTGCCAAAAATATTAAATCATTAAACAAATTCAGAGAATGGATCGTAGATAAACAAAAATCATATTGTTTGGAAGGCGCTTGTCAATTTGCAATGGAACGCCAGATTTTTACGCTTAAGCGGCTTGAAAGCATTATCATGAATAATGCTTTCCTCATTCAGAAAACGTCAGACATTCAACCCCGTCCACCAACACCACATCAAAATATTCGTGGTGCAGATTATTATTTGCAGCATTCAGGAGTTACAGCACATGCTTAAAAAGTCAGTTAAAGATAAGCTGGAACAGCTTAAGCTCAAAGGTTTTCTTCGATCAGCAGAAAGCTCACTGGATCAAATGATCAGTCAGGAGGCGAGTATTGAAGAGTTCTTAGATTACTGTCTAGATGCTGAATTGAATGATCGAATAAATCGGAGAATTGAACGGTTATTTTCTCAAGCCAAATTCCGATATCCAAATGCAAGATTAGAACATATCGACTATGCAGCGGAACGGCAAATTAAAAAAGCAGATATTCATCGTTATGCGAGCTGTGAATGGATTCATGATGGTCGAGGGCTTATTATTTCAGGCTCAACAGGCGTAGGAAAATCATGGTTAGCTTGCGCTTTTGGAGCAGAGGCTTGTCATCGCAGTTACAGCACGATGTATTTTAATGCGATTAGTTTATTTGATGAAATTGCCAATGCAATCACTTTAGGTGAAATCAAAGACTTCAAGAAAAAAGTATGTACTGCAAAATTACTTATTATTGATGATTTTGGTTTAGGTGGATTTAATCAATCATTAGCACCAGCTTTTCTTGAAATTATTGATAAGCAATCTCAGAGCGGTGGACTTTTAATTACAAGCCAAGTTCCTAAAAAACTATGGTTTGAGCAGTTTCAAGATCCTACCATTGCAGATGCAGTCATGGATCGGATTTTACATAGATCTTATGAACTTGAGATTTTAGGCCGGTCGTACAGAGAGAAAATCTTTTCTCAAAAATAAAAGCTTATTTTTTTTAATTTGAGTGGCCGACTTGGAATAAGAATGAGTGGTAGACCACGAACAAGAATGGGTGGCCGACTTATCCAGTAATTTGCATGTATAGCATGTATTATGTTAATTTTAGGAAAACTATATAGTTATCACGAAGTATATTTCAAAAAAAATAATCAGATTGAAAAACAATAATTATGAAGTAAAATCATGTTAATTCTTAAACAGTCATGATAGTAATAATGAGCATTATAAAAAGTTTTTCTGTTGGTAATGGCGACATGTTCTATATAAAGCATAACAGTGATAATTTTACCATTATTGACTGTTATCTAAAGATGGATAATAAAGATAAAATTATTGAAGAAATAAAAGAACAATCCAAAGCAAAAACATTATCAAGATTTATTTCAACACATCCAGATGAAGATCATTTTGGCGGGATACATTGGCTAGATGATGTGAAACCAATTCAAAACTTTTATGTTGTAAAAAATAATGCTATCAAAAGCGTGGAAACAGATTCATTCAAAAGATACTGCAAATTAAGAGATGATAAAGAAAAAGCTTACTATATAGAAAAAGGTTGCACTCGTAAGTGGATGAATTTAAAAGATGAAAATAGAGGTAGTTCTGGTATTTCTATACTCTGGCCAAATTTACAAAATGCTGAATTCCAAAAAGCACTAGAAGAATGTAATCAGGGAAACGCTTTCAATAATTTATCAGCTGTTATTCGTTATGAACAAACTGATGGAGCAAGTGTACTTTGGTTAGGTGACTTAGAAACTGAGTTTATGGAATCAATCATAGATGATATTAACTTAACAAAAACTACAATTGTATTTGCAGCACATCATGGAAGGGAATCAGGAAAAGTACCTGACTCTTGGTTAGAAAAGTTAGATCCACAAATTATTGTGATTGGTGAAGCTAAATCACGCCATCTTCACTACTATACTGGATATCAAAAATTAACCCAAAATAGAGCAGGTGATATCACGATGGAATTGGTTGGTAATAAAGTTCACTTTTATTCATCTAAGCCTGAATATACACCAACAGCAGAACTAGACTTTGATTATCAAGATAGATTTGAAAATTATTTTGGAACTATAACTGTCGAAACTGAATACACATTATAAGATTAGGGGAAATATAGTGAATCTATCGGACTATTTTGATCAATACTCACTTTCTGCACGAGTAAGACCAGCATTATTTATTGTGTTACCGATAATATTAACTGCATACATTTTATTTGAACCACTGAGAACATTACTAGGTTCATTATTAGGAATATTATTGACTTGCGGAGTAGTTAATTTCTTTGCCAATCAAATGTCATCACAAGGCAATGTACTTCAAGATAAGTTATTTAAAAAATGGGGGGGTGCTCCCATACGCGCCAACTTAAGGCTTAAACTGTTGAAATATATTATAATTATCGCTTGAAAAATAAAAAAGGTGGTTGTATTTATTAATGCGCTAACACAAAACACAACCACCGTGGCGTATCATGATT
>NZ_JBWKMK010000109.1:0-5656 GCF_056431365.1 Acinetobacter seohaensis | reverse complement strand
GCACAAACCAGATTGGCTAAATCAGTGCTAGATGCCAGTTGGACAACACTAAGAACCATGCTCAAGTATAAATGCGAGAACGCAGGGGTATGTTATGAAGAAGTCAATGAAGCCTATACCACCCAAACTTGTTCGTGCTGTGGCTCACGCTCCAGTAGTCCGGAAGGTAGAGCAGGACTTGGAATAAGAGAATGGCAGTGTGTGGAGTGTGGTACGCTCCATGATCGGGATGTAAATTCCGCACTGAATATTCTTGCGCTCGGACATGAGCGTCTAGCAGTAGGAATCTCCGTCCTTTAGGTCGGGGAGGATGTCAAATTGAAAGATTCGTCAATTGAGTCATATCAGCCAAAGATCAAAATTCGCTAATCTTAGCTTGATGAAAAGTACAGTGCTACAAAATTGAAGGTTTGAATCAATTTTGACCAGAAAAACAAAAAATGGAAGGAACTATAAAATGAAACAATGGACGCAAGCTTTATTATTCGGTGCAGGCTTGTCTTTAGCCGCCAGTGCAGTGCAGGCTAAGCAAGTGGTCTGTGTATTCGACTTGGTCGGTAAAAACGGTGATGTCTATAACTTAATGCAAGACTATCAATTGGCGGCCAAAAACTGGGGCGCAGAAATTGAGTTACGCGTAGGTCAAAACGAAGGCGTGATTGCAGAAGATTTTAAAGCAGGAAAATGTGATGGTATTAGTGTGACGGGCATGCGTGGTCGTCAATTTAACCATTTTACAGGCTCATTAGATGCAATTGGTGCGATTCCAGATTTAAAACTGGCAGTTAAAGTCATGCAAGGTTTGGCGAGTCCTGCTTTTGCCAAATATATGCGCAATGGTCAGTATGAAGTCGCAGGTGTCATTCCTGTGGGTGATGCCTTTTTGATGGTGAATGACCGCAGTATTAATAGTGTCGCCAAAGCCGCGGGGAAAAAAATTGCTGTTTTAGATTATGACCAAGCGCAAAAAATTATGGTACAGCAAATTGGTGCGCAAGCAGTAAGTGCCGATGTCACCAATTTTGGCAGTAAATTTAACAATGGTCAGGTCGATATTATTGGTGCGCCTGCTGCAGTATTCCGTCCTTTGGAACTACATAAAGGCTTAGGCACTAAAGGCGCGATTGTGAATTATCCAATTTTACAGGTCACGGGCAATATTATTATCCGCCCAGATAAATTCCCTGCAGGTTTTGGGCAAAAATCACGTGAATGGGTGAAAGGGCAGTTACCACGTGCCTTTGGTATTTTAGGCAATATGAAAGCCGATATTCCTGCAAAATATTGGATGCAAGTGCCTGCAGCAGATCAACCGGGTTATCAAAAAATGATGCGTGAATCGCGGATTGATTTAACTAAACGTGGTGTTTATGACAAACGCATGATGAAATTATTGTGGCAATTCCGCTGTAAAGAAGCGCCAACCAATTTTGAATGTGGCTTGCAGGACGAAAATTACAAATAATTGGAGAATCTTGAGGTAATTACTCAGAATTCACTTTAATTCTGCATCACCGTCCCAATATTGAGTATGCTATACTTGATAAGTGGTCTTTTTGCAGAAAAGACATCTGAATTGTACCTGAGGAAAATCCATCATGAATGCCCAAGCACTTGAGCTCACCGACAACGCTGCTAAAAAAGTTCGCCAATTGCGTGACAGTGAAGGTAATCAAGACTTAATGCTACGTGTATATGTGACAGGTGGCGGTTGTTCAGGATTTTCTTATGGCTTTAACTTTGCGGAAAGCCAAAATGAAGATGATGCAGAATTTGTGAATGGCGATGTAAAAATGCTGGTCGATTCACTCAGCTATCAATATTTAGTTGGCTCGGTAGTGGACTATATTGAAGGCTTGGAAGGTTCGCGTTTTGTGGTACAAAACCCGAATGCAACCACGACTTGTGGTTGTGGTTCTTCATTCTCAATCTAAGTATGATTTAAATATTTTTGAGTATCAGCATCTGAAAAAGTAGATTGATGCACTCAAAATGATCAAAGCCTTTCCTATATAGAAGAGGAAAGGCTTTTTTGTTGCTACTGATCTGGTTTAAAAGTGCATCCTTAAACCAAAGTCATGGTACCTAAAATGCGATCACCTTTAGCCCCTGTGACCGCAGGTAAATTGCCACTTAATTGCTGACAAAAACGCATTGCCAACCAAGCAAAGGCGGTGGCTTCGACCCATGTTGGGTTTAGCCCTAAATCGGCTGTACTTTGTACAGTCCATTGATGTTTGCGCAAACGCCAGCGCAATTGCTCTAGCAAATAAGAATTATAGGCACCACCGCCACAGACATAGACTTCACCTGTATCCATGCCTGAACGATAAATGGCTTTTTTAATCGCGCGGGTGGTGAGCTTTAATAAAGTCGCTTGAATATTTTCAGGATTATCTTCCAGCTCGTCATATTCCACATCATTGCGCCAATCGGCAACCTGTTCATCTAGCCATTCCAAGTTAAAGTCTTCGCGCCCTGTACTTTTGGGTGGTTCTTTAGAGAAAAAAGCATGGGCTTGTAAACGATCTAACAAGCTGCGAATCGGATGTCCATACGCAGCCCAATTGCCATTTTCATCATAAGGTTGTCCTGTGTAACGCTCACACCAAGCATCCATTAAAATATTGGCAGGCCCTGTATCAAAACCCGATACTGCTTCGGGCTGTCCTGCAGGCAACAAACTGACATTGGCAATGCCGCCTAAATTTAAAATTACCCGATGAATACTCGGATGTTGGAATAAGTTTTGATGGAAAGCGGGCACTAACGGTGCGCCTTGTCCGCCTGCAGCCATGTCACGACGACGAAAATCTGAAATTACAGGAATTTGGGTGATTTCGGTGATGATGTTCGGATCACCAATTTGTAAAGTAAAAGCATGTTCAGGACGATGACGAATGGTCTGGCCATGCGAACCAATCGCTTTAATTTGAGATTTATCCAGTTTATTTTTTTCAATCAGGCTGTTAATACCATGTCCAATCATGGTGGCTAAAGCCACATCTGCTTTGCCCATGCGGTCAATTTCATTGTCACCTGGCAAAGTCAGTGCCATGAGTTCGTCACGTAAATCGGGATCAAACGGCAAAGTCAGGGTCGCGTGGAGTTGCAGTGGATCAAAAGAAGCAGCAACAAGATCGACACCATCCATACTTGTGCCCGTCATTACCCCAATATAGATCGCTGTCATGGTTATTCTATAGCCTGCAATATGCTGAAAAAGTGTTAGTATATCGCACAAATTGAATAACTGATGTATTTGGATTTCGTGATGTCAAATTTCCTGCCGGCTGAAGAACAACTTGCTCTCATTCAACGAGGCACGCATGAAATTATTTCTGAAGAAGATCTTCTAAAGAAATTAAAAGAGAATCGTCCTTTAAAAATTAAGGCGGGGTTTGACCCGACTGCACCTGATTTACACTTGGGGCATACGGTATTAATCAATAAATTAAAAGTATTCCAAGACTTAGGTCACGAAGTATTTTTCTTGATTGGCGATTACACTGCCATGATTGGTGACCCAACAGGTAAAAGTGCTACACGTCCGCCGTTGTCACGTGAAAAAGTCTTGGAAAATGCCAAAACGTATCAGGAACAAGTTTTTAAAATTCTTGATCCAAATAAAACCAAAGTGGTGTTTAACTCTGAATGGTTTGCAACAAAAACTGCAGCAGACTTAATTCAGTTGGCATCGCAGCAAACCGTAGCGCGTATGTTGGAACGTGATGACTTCACCAAGCGTTATAACAACCAGCAACCGATTGCGATTCACGAATTTTTGTATCCGTTGGTACAAGGTTATGACTCGGTGGCATTACAAGCCGATGTAGAATTGGGCGGTACAGACCAGACCTTTAACTTGTTGATGGGACGTACCTTGCAAGGTCGTTATGATCAGGAAGCGCAAGTTTGTATTACTGTGCCAATTCTTGAAGGTTTAGATGGCGTGAATAAAATGTCTAAATCTTTAGGCAACTATATTGGCGTATTTGATGCACCGGGTGCGATGTATCAAAAAGTCTTGTCGATGCCTGATGGTCTGATTGAGCGCTATTTTGAATTACTCAGCTTCAAGTCGATGGATGAAATTGAAGTGTTGCTCAAAGAAATGGCAGAAGGTCGTAATCCTCAAGAAATCAAAAAGATTTTGGCACTCGAATTGGTTGAGCGTTTCCACGGCAGCGAAGCTGCAGCCAATGCCCATAAAGGTGCAGGTAATATCATTACCGAAGGTGAATTACCTGAAGGTACGCCAGAAGTGACGATTTCACGTGCTGAATTTGGTGGTGAATTATTTATTGCTTCTATTGTACGTGCTGCAGGTTTAACCAAAAATGCCGCACAAGCCAAAGATGCTGTTGCACGTGGCGCAGTAAAAGTAGATTGGAATGTGGTTGATGCAGGTTTCTCGGTCAAAGAAAACGCAACATATATTATTCAGGCGGGTAAAAAAGCCATTGCCAAAGTCACATTTACGGACTAGATCCATTCTAAGTGATTGAAATAAAAGCAGGCTTCGGTCTGCTTTTATTTTCTGTTTGGTATATTAATTATATGAATAAGTAAATTCAAAAAAACCTTATAAAAACAACACTTAAATTTTGCCAAGTAGCTTGCATTTTTGCTCAGTTATGTATAAGATTTACCTATCTAGACACAGTGTACAAAACAGATCTAGAGGGTACTTATAACTATAGCTCCACAATTTACAAGTCCCTTCCCCAAGGGACTCTTTTTTTCGTATAACTATAATAATGATATATGGATCGCATATAGATTCAACTCCGAGGGAGAGATTTTGGGAGAGATCTCTTTCTTTTTTTTGCCTCTAGTTTTGTTGTGGTTTATATCTAAAGGTAAAATGTAAGATTACTTCTCTTTGTTTTATAAAAATTTTCTTAAAACTTTAAGACCTAAATTCAAAATTCAAAGCTAAAGCTACTTTTATACGGCAAAACCTCTTGTAGGTAGTGTATGTGGATGGCGCGATCTAAACTTGTTGAATAGAGGAGTAGACTCATTCGACTTGAAATCAATAATGTAAATGCTGAACACCAACTTTTAATCAACGGACAAGACCTCCACACTGATATGAAATCAATGATAGGTACGCCGTATGTAGGAATATGATTCTGGATAATGCAAAAGCATTTTTAACTGAGATGTAAAATTTTTTTAGATATCATAAGACAAAAAGAATTGTATACATTGGCAATCGTTGATTACAGCCTGCAAAACTTGACCGATTTGAGCCCATAAAAGTATGGATAAAAAAGCCCTCTTTACTTTGTAGATGTGAGTTTTTATTTAAATTTGATGAAAAAATAGCTAAAAAATTAAAAAACCAAGTATTTTTGTAGAAAAAAAATACATACGTGAAAAATATCCTAATTTGGGGCTTGCAAAGATTTTGAAATCCCCTAGAATGCACACATCCCGACGCGAAACAGCCTACAAACTTAGCTCACAGGGTTAAGTTGTAGAGAATTTTTTGCGTTAAAATTTCTACTGACGAGGTAGAAGTTGAGATCATTAAGAGATTATGAAGAACAACTTGTGTGGATTTTTACTGATTGATCGATCGAACATATTTCATTGATTGATTGGTTTAAATTACTCGAAGTTTATTTGAGCGAAATTTAAGTCAGAA
>NZ_JBWKMK010000108.1:0-5494 GCF_056431365.1 Acinetobacter seohaensis | reverse complement strand
GCCTATTTAAGTGATGTGCTGAAAAGGTTACCGACACACAAAGCGACCCAAATAGAAGAATTACTACCACATCGCTGGAAATCCAACTCAAATTAAAAAATAGGCATGGGGTTCAGCGGACGCTTACGATTGAGGGTACTTGGTTGCCACAATTTCAAAATTCTTTTTGGCTTCGCTGTAATTGGTCGGTTCAATCGCTAAATTAAACTCAGCTAACCAAAAATAAGCATTGCTGATATACACACTGTTTGGGTGGTTTTTAATAAAGTTTTGCATGGGTGCAATGGCTTTTTTAGCACCACCTTGTTTATAGGCATCCAATGCAACAGTATAGGCTGCTTTTTCTAGCTCAATATTGGTATTTAAACCTTGAGCTGTTGGGCTAACATGCGTTGTATTTTGCGCAGATTGCGGGGCATTGCTATTTAACTGGTTGTTGCTGGTGACTGGGTGCAGTATCCTTTTGGTTATCCTCCTCAGCGGTAGGAGTAGATTCAGGGTCTATTTTTTGCTGGAGCAGTTCTAGACGTTGATCTAAATCGGTATAGCGATTTTGCAATTCATGTTTGAGCTGCGCAATTTCATTGTCTTGTTCTTCAATTTTGCCGCGTAACTGGCGGATGTCATTTTCAAGTTGCTGGTTTTTTTGCATCAACTGCCAATTGATATTGGTGGGTACATTGGCAGTTGCCATATTACTCGTTGCAATCGCAGGGCTATTGGCATACCTAGCACTGCTTTGGCTGAGATTGTGGCTTTCAATTGGAATATTGGCAAATATAGGCGTTGAGCACAGTAGGGCAAGAGCACAAAGTGCATGCTTTTTTAGCATAATTGAACATCCATCTTAATCTTGTGTAGGTGAGTCCTTGTAAGCATATTGGACTCAACCTGTTGATTTGGTCATTTTCCACATTTAAAACGTCCACGCGTGGAATTGCAATAAGCTTTTACAAACTTATCATCAATCTCAGCGCAATATGGGTAAATCTAGGATTTAAATCTCGAAATAATTTTATGATGGGTTAGTTAGACTAAATTTTAAATGACGTTATTCTATAAATGTCTTCAATTGTTTTTAAAATAATCAATTGGATAGCATTATAAAAGGAAATACAGAACAACGCTTGCAAGTTTGTTAAAAATCTCTATACTCTGTTTTTGCAATGGTAGCCCTGCTGGTTACTTCGCAATTGTACTCTACGAACCCCGTCAGGACCGGAAGGTAGCAGCGGTAGTGGAACTATGATGTGCCGAAGGCTTGCTGGTAGGGTTGCCACCAGTTTTGAAATAATAATTCTATTTATCTTCTACTTATTTTGATCTTATATCCACTATTTTAAAAATCCTGCTCTTTCCTACGAATTGCTTTCATAATCGCATCCATATCAAAGCCCCGATACTGTAAAAAACGAATTTGTTTGGCTTTAAGTTTTGGCTCGTTTGCGACTTCTGTGCCGAATTTTTTCACTTTCAGTTGATAGGCTTGTTCTGCCCAATCAGTTTCTTTAAGTTCTTCTGAAATTAAACTGCTATCCACTTTTTTGTTTTTAAGAGCCATTTTAATACGATTTGGCCCTTTACCTTGCCGCTTTTGGCTAGCCAGTAACATTTCTGCTAGGCGTTGATCACTCTGATAATTTTCACGTGCCAATTCATTGACTAACTCAATCACTTCATCACGGTTTTCTGCATATAAAGCCAGTTTTTCAATTAAGTCATTTTTAGAATATTCTTTACGCGTTAAGACAGCAAAGGCGTAGCTGCGTAGACGAGAACCTGTTAGTCCTGGGCGTTTGTTTTGCTGTTCGTCTTGGTCTTCATTGTGATTGTGTTCTTGATCATCAATGGCTTCCGTATGAGCAGGGTATTGTTTATTAATGTTAGGCGCAGAATTTGAGGCAAAATGCAGGGCAGACGTTGTTTCGGAATATATCTGCTCAGTTCGGCTACATGATTGCTCATCTTCGCCAAATTGTTGTTTTAGCGCAGCGTAATCAATCAGTTTGGGGAATTTATTTTCAGACATGGTAATGCTTCCATATACAATAAAACGCTCCGTAGAGCGTTCTATTTAATTCAGTTTGTTGTGTTCATCTTAGCGCATGCTTTAAACATCAAGTAAGTCGAATTCTTCTTCGTCTTTATCTTCTACAGGTGCAGCTTGACCTGTCGTGAGTAGTTGTTCACGAATAATCGCTTCGATGCCTTTAGCAAGCTCTGGATGTTCTTCAAGATGGCGAATGGTGTTGTTTTTACCTTGACCAATTTTATCGCCTTGATAAGAATACCAAGCACCAGCTTTTTGCACGATATTTTGTTGAACAGCTAAATCGACCAGCTCGCCCAAATGGTTAACACCTTTACCGTAAAGAATTTGGAACAATGCTTCTTTAAATGGAGGTGCCATTTTGTTTTTCACAACTTTGACTTTGGTTTCAGAACCAATAATCTCGTCACCTTCTTTCACTTGACCTACACGGCGAATATCTAAACGAACAGAAGCATAGAACTTCAATGCGTTACCACCAGTTGTGGTTTCTGGGCTACCAAACATTACACCAATTTTCATACGAATTTGGTTAATGAAGATCACCATACAGTTCGAGCGTTTGGCATTACCTGTGATTTTACGCAAGGCTTGGCTCATTAAGCGTGCTTGTAAGCCCATGTGTGAGTCACCCATTTCGCCTTCAATTTCGGCACGAGGGGTTAAGGCAGCTACGGAGTCGACCACAATCATGTCGATTGCGCCAGAGCGTACCAACATATCGGCAATTTCAAGAGCTTGTTCACCGTTGTCTGGTTGCGATACTAAAAGATTGTCAATATCTACACCAAGTTTACGTGCATATTGAGGATCAAGCGCGTGTTCGGCATCAATAAAGGCACAAGTTCCACCAGCTTTTTGACATTCTGCAATGGCTTGCAAGGTCATAGTCGTTTTACCTGATGATTCAGGGCCGTAAATTTCAATGATACGACCTTTAGGTAAGCCACCAATACCCAATGCAATATCTAGGGTCAATGAGCCTGTAGATACGGCTTCTACCGCTTGCACAGTGTTGTCACCAAGACGCATGACTGTGTTCTTACCAAATTGTTTTTCAATCTGGCTTAACGCAGCGTTTAACGCCTTGCTTTTATTCTCATCCATCTTACAACCTCAATACGATGTCACGAAACAATATACTCAAGTGGATGCATTTACTTAAATCTTTTCCACATGCAATATAGTGACAGAATTTGTCCTGTAGTTCTATTTATATCACGGGCTGTACGACAGCCTGTGACGCTCTATTTAATCATCATTATATGACCAAAATTGGTCAAATTGCTGATCATTCTCTTGTTTAAATTTGCTGATGTCACGACGGTCTTTTTTACTTGGTCGATGATCAGGTCGTGCTAGATTATGCAACTTTCTTTGGGTCGCAATCAATTCCCTGCGTGCAATACTCACTTCAGTTTCTTCATAAAGTTGCTGAGCGACAGGGGCAGGGCCGCGTACGCCGGATAATGCCTTGACCAATACGGTTTTCTTATCAAAACCTTGTTGAATGGTCAGCTCAGTTCCCACACGAATTTCTTTGGAAACTTTAACGCGCTCGCCATTGTGATGTACTTTGCCGCCTTCAATGGCAGCTTTTGCAATAGAGCGGGTCTTGAAAAAACGTGCAGCCCATAGCCATTTATCAATTCGGATCGTTTCAATGGCTTCGTGGGACGAAGTTTTAGGCATATTTTTGAGTGTCCTCAAATTGTTCTAAGACAGGAATTAAATCTGTTAATTGGTGCAACATAGGGTAATTACAAGTCTGACGCGTAGGTTTTGCTGAGGATGGCTGGGCAATACTATATAAGTGTCCAATCCCAAAGGCTTTAGCACCATTAAGCACCTTTTCGGTGTCATCTATAAAATAGCAATCTTCAGGATTAAATGCATGTTGTTGTTGCAATGTTTGCCAAAATTCAACGCGCTCTTTGGCATAACCAATACTTTCAGAACTAACAATCACTTCAAAATACTTTGCTAAACCTGTATGTGCTAATTTAAAGTCTAAACCTGCACAATCGGCATTGGTGGTGAGCCAAATGTGATAGCCATTATTTTTTAAATATTCCAGTAACTCGATAGCTTGTGGACGCAACGTGACTTGATCTTTATATTCAAGTTGCATCGCAAGCATATCTACACCCACTTTAGCCGTCCAAAAACGTGAGGAATACCACTCTAAGGTGTGGCTATGCGCTTGATAAAAATCGTATAAAATTTCTTTGCTGCGCTCTAAAGAACAGGCGTGTAATTCTGCATAGCGAATAGGCAGTTGTTCATTCCAAATAAAATCATCATAAGCGAGATCTAACAGCGTTCCGTCCATGTCAAACATGATGATATTTTTGTGCATTTAGACATCCTAAACCATTAAGCAATTGCCAAAAGGCAAATAAAACTGGCTCATTTAAACATGCTTGAGGCATAACTCAAAATACTGTCTGATTATTCGCCAAATTGTGCTAGGCTAAATAAATAAGCACTGTACATGCGTTGCATATAAATTAGGTGAGATGGGGCAGTTGTAAAAAGTAACTGTAGCGTTCACAAAAACAATTTTTTTGACATATTTCTGTATTTGTTTGTCTGTACAAGCATAGAAATTGAATGGTAAATTTTTTAAATTAGGGAGCTAGTAATGGCTGAACAACAGTATTTAGATTTAAAACACTTAGATAAACAACTCGATGAGTTTGAGAAAAAGAAGAAAAAAATTAAGAAAATGCGTATCGGCTATAAATTATTTGCGCATTTAATGGGCGATGAAAAATTCGCCCATCATGTTTCAGAGTCGGCATTAAACCCAGATAAACGTAGTTATCGTAAAGTGAAAATTAAAATCACCTCAGATGAGGGAGAGTTAACTTTTCTAGAAAAGGATTGATTAATTTTTTGATTTAAAATTCTAGTGATTTTGATTATGTATACAAATTTGTGTACCTTTAAATCTGGCCCGATTGATGCAGATCGGGCTTTTTTATACCTTAATTCTATGAATGGTTCAACCTGAATTAGAATCCTTTTATAAGTCGAAATTTGATCATAAATGATCAGTAAAATTAGTATTGAAAGTCCCTTCTTTTACGCCATGTATTGCTCAGGATGAGGAGTATATTCCGCAAGTGGATGAGGGGGTTCTTATAAAAAACCTCTCCCTGAGGAGCATGCTCCGCAAGTCTCATAAAAGGAAAGGGAATTTCCTTTGCAGTGATTCAAAAATGATTTAAGAAAGAATCTTTTTAAATAAAATGCATCAAGTTGTCATAATCTGCACTTAAGCTATTCAGCAAACTCAGTAAAATGTAATAAGTTGTCATTAAAAAGTAAACATGTATTCTTTTCCGAATTGGTTTGATACTCTCTCCACCCATTGCTCTATTTTATCAGCTGTCATGACTTGAAAATCTCGCCAATAATATTTCATCTGCTTCCATACCA
>NZ_JBWKMK010000107.1:0-5145 GCF_056431365.1 Acinetobacter seohaensis | reverse complement strand
TGGAAGCAGATGAAATATTATTGGCGAGATTTTCAAGTCATGACAGCTGATAAAATAGAGCAATGGGTGGAGAGAGTATCAAACCAATTCGGAAAAGAATACATGTTTACTTTTTAATGACAGCTTAGCCATTTACATCATCATAAATATTTAGGTACGCCAGAAAATCGAGAATATTTTGACTATGGAGATCAGTATGGTGAATTATCTTTAAAATCAATAAGTTCATTGTTGAATAGGCTATTTATGTTGGCTCATTATCCAATGTTTTTAAAGAACATTTTTATTGCATTATTATCAAATTATAAGGATGTCCCAAAACATGTATCTAAGAAAATAAAAAGGGATTATCTAACAATGTTGCTCATGATCATGATTTTGTCTGCATTATCTATATGGTTTAGAAATAGCATCATTCTATATATCTGGTTGTGCCCATTATTATTAGTTGCTGCACCTATACATGCATTAATTGAAATGCCAGAACATTTTCGTTGTGATACTAATTCTATTGATCCTTTTAGGAATACACGCACAATAAAAAGTAATGCCTTCATGAATTGGTTCACTAATGGCAATAATTATCATGTTGAGCACCATTTAATGCCAGGTTTGCCTATTGATCGCTTACATGACTTACATGAAAAGATTAAAGATAAAAATGAATTTCAGGAAACAACTTATAGAGATTTTTATTTAGGACTCTTTAAATCTATGGTGAAGAAATAAACTTTAAATAATCAAGATTAACAGTATTTTTCCTTTTAAATAAAATAGATTAGAAAATATGCAATCAAGTTTCAATATTAGTGATGATAGTGCGGTAAAAATAGTCAATTCACTTTTAACACAGACACAACTGAATACGTTTTATCTACGAGAGCTTGGCGAACCACAAAATTATCTATCCGCTCCCAAATCTGATGAATATTATGATATCCATCTAATTGAAGATGCTTGGAATGATTTTGAACAAAGTCTTATCGACACTACTACTTTCCCTCAGAATTATTCTGAGTTCATAAATTGGTATAACGAATTACATTCACGTCACACCAAAGAGGTCTCTTGTTTTTTCAATTGGTTAGCTAATGAAGCCACACTAGAAGAGTTAGGCTTCTATATAGCTATGGAAGAACAAGTGGATGGTCGTTTTGATGATGTAATCGCTTTGGCTCAACTAGGACTCACAGGCGATATGAAATTAGCATTAGCAGAAAACTACTGGGATGAAATGGGGTTAGGAAAGGAAGCTGAAATGCACACGATCCTATTTAATAAATCTGCTAAGAAACTTTCAGCATTATTAGATAATGGAGTATTAACTCCTAAACCGCCCACTGAAGCATTAAAAAATGGCAATTTACTTTTAATGTATTCATTACGCCGACAATATCACCCTCGCTTATTGGGAGCATTAGCAATTCTAGAACATACTGCACCTTATAGATTTTCAAAAACTGTTAAAGCAATGCAAAGACTAAATTTATCTGAAGATATTATTTACTATCATGAAATGCATATAAAAATAGATGCAAATCATGGAAAACAACTTCTACAACGTGTGTTACTGCCACTAGTAAAGCACAACCCAGAAATTATTAAGGAAATCTGCATAGGGTGTTTAACAAGATATAACATTGCTATCGATTACTATAAAAGTATCAGAATTGCTATATCTTAAATACAGTAGTTATATTATTAGAGGATAAAAAAATGGAAACAGTTTCAAATGATAAACTCATGAAATCTATACTTAACCTTAAAAATGAACGTTTTGTAATTGGTGACTCAAATGAGCTATTAGATATAGACTTTTTAAGTATGCCTGATTGGAGTGAATTTAAGAACTTTTGGAATAACTTAGAAATTGATAAATACATGAATGATGGCGGTTCTTATCGGTATCGTCGCTTTGGCAAATTTAAATGGTTTGCTGATGGTAATAAATTGGAACAGCAACCCCATGTCCCTTACTACCAACCTTTGTATTTTAATCCTTTAAATGGTGGAATGAACCGCTATTTCGCACCTGTCACTGAAAATATGGCGAATAATCAAGTATTCAGAACTTTATTATTAGAACTAGCTAATAATTATGGTGAAATAGAGGATGTTCAAACATGGAAGATCAATACATATTTTAATCGAATTCTCGCACGTCCGAATATGCAAGGTTTACCTGTTCCTGAAGGTAAGCATCGTGATGGCGTTAAATTTAGTTGTTTATTTATGACAGATAAAATCAATGTTTCTGGTGGTGAAACCACCCTTATAGACATTATGCATCAAAAACCCATTTTTAATGGAACATTAGAAAAACAGAATCAAATGCTTATTTTTAGAGATGATACCGTTTTTCATGATACTACACCAATTGAGGTTATAAGTGGTTGTAATTATGGCTATAGAGATCTATTGGTTATAGAATTTCATTAAAAGGATAATAAACTAATGGAGTTATTATGAAAATCACTCAATCAGTTTCTGATGCTAGTTATGTTAATTTAATGATTAGCGAGTTAAAAAATGAAGAACTTAATATAACGATTCCACTGTTATCTAAATTTTACCAAAATTTAGATGAAAATCTATTAAAAAATAGATTAGATGATGTCTCAAAATTAAATTGGAAATGTTTGGGCTTGTTCAGTAATGATAAATTAATAGGTTTATCTGGATATTGGATTAACACCAGAATTTATTGTGGAAAATATTTATATATTGACCATTTTATTATAGATGATAGTTATCGTTGCAAAGGCTCAGGGGCAAAACTTTTAAACCACTTGAAAGAATTGGCAATAGCAAATAATTGTGAGCAAGTTTGTTTAGATACTTTTGTTAGTAATAGTTTGGCACAATCATTTTGGTCTAAGCATGGATTTAAAATTGTTGGTTTTCATTATGTTGGTAAATAGTAGAGTATTTTAAATGACAAACAAGTATGCACGTGAAGTAATTTATAGCCGTATGATTGGTTTAGTTAGTGAGGAGGAGCTTAGAATTCTGGCTGATAAAACAATCGCTGTTCCCGGCTGTGGCGGTGTTGGTTATACCCATGCTGAGACTCTAGTTCGAATGGGAGTAGGAGGTATCAAAATTGCAGATTTTGATACTTTTGGTCCTGAAAACTTCAATAGACAATTTGGAGCAACAATACACACTGTTGATAAGAAAAAGGCAGATGTATTACGAGAACGCCTATTATCGATTAATCCAGCATTGAGAATAGAGCAATATAATGGCGTAAATGAAGAAAATGTAGATGCTTTCTTAAAGAATGTAGATGTACTTTGTGATGCGATGGATTACTTTGTAATTGAACCTCGTGTTCTCATGTATAAGAAAGCTAGAGAATTGGGGATTCCAGCCGTTGTATCTTGTCCTATTGGCTTTGGGGGAACATTACATCATTTTCATCCGGACAGCATGTCATTTGAAGACTACTTTGCGATAACGTCTGATATGACAGAGACGGAAAAGCTTATTAATTTTGGTATTGGTTTAGATCCATTACATCTGCATAGAGCTTACTTAGAAAGTCCAAAATTAGATTTTGAAGAACGTAAGGTTGCATCTTTAAGCTCAGCCTGTCTGTTAGCAACAACTCTAACATCAACTTTTACATTAGCAAAATTACTGAATCGAGAAATGTTCTTTAAGCCTGTACCATATGTTTATCAGATTGATTACATGGCTGGAAAATTTGAGGAAGTGTACGTGAATAATGGTGTTAATGATCTAAAAACCAATGAAAAATTATAAAATAAGCTTTTGATTTGCATTGGTTTAATTATTATCCTTTTTATTTGTTGTAAGTAGATGTCTTTGATTGATCACCATAAAAAAGAGATCGAAACTTGCATCTTTTTACTCAGATAAAAGGGTTATTATAGAAATTAATCGTGGTAATATCTCTACAATCATTAGGATTTTTTATTGAAATGAAACCACTTATATTTATTGATGGAGAAGCTGGAACAACTGGCCTTCAAATACATTCTCAGTTAGCTGGTAGAAATGATATTGAGTTATTGCAACTACCAAATTCTGAAAGAAAGAACCCATTAAAAAGATCACAAGCTTTAAATAGTTGTGATATAGCTATATTGTGCTTACCTGATAATGCTGCTATTGAAGCAGTATCATTTATCAAGAGTTCTAATGTTCGCGTTTTGGATGCTAGTTCAGCGCACCGAACATCTTTAGGTTGGACTTATGGTTTACCTGAACTAGTTAAGGGTCAAGCAGAAAAGATTTATAAAGCAAAAAGAATATCAAATCCTGGGTGTTATCCTACAGGTGCAATTGCATTATTGCGCCCTCTGACGAGTGCTGGTATTCTGCCTAGAGATTATCCCGTAAATGTACATGCTACTTCAGGATATTCTGGGTCAGGAAAATCTCTAATAGATGCCTATGAAGATCCTAATCATCCCCAACCTATAAACACACCATATTGTAGTTACGGTCTAGACCTTCATCATAAGCATGTTCCAGAAATGAAAGCTCAGGCATTATTGGATTATTCACCAATCTTCACCCCTCATTACGGGAAATATCGCCAAGGTATAGTTCTACATGTGCCTATTCATTTACGGTTATTACCCAATAATATAACAGTTGAAAAGATTTATAACTGTTTGAGTAAGCATTATGAAAATTCTGAATATATAAAAGTTCAATCAACTGATGATATTCAGAATACAAAGAATCTTGATCCTGAACTTCTAAATGGTACTAACCAACTTAACATTTATGTATTTTCGAATGAAAATGAAGGGCAAGTACTCCTTACTGCAGTTTATGATAATTTAGGTAAAGGTGCATCTGGTGCAGCAGTACAAAATCTGAATTTAATGTTGTCAGGACAATAGCACTTATACGCCCCATACCCTATTTTTTATGCAATTATTTAATTTATTTATTGGTTAAAATTATTATTGGCGAGTGTTAAATTTTAACACTCGAATGGAGATTTATGGCTAAAATAAATATATTGTTTATAATATGAAGGGCTTTGTTGCACAAAGATTTGAAATGCAAAGCGCCCCTAATTGAGCCAAATTTAAGGCGTAACTTGGGTAACTGGTCGACCTAATTCCGTAAATCTGTTGAGGACTGCTACACGTGCATGAATCT
>NZ_JBWKMK010000106.1:0-4547 GCF_056431365.1 Acinetobacter seohaensis | reverse complement strand
GCCTATTTAAGTGATGTGCTGAAAAGGTTGCCGACACATAAAGTGACTCAGATTGAAGAATTGCTACCACACCGCTGGAAACCTGAACCGAATTAAAAAATAGGCATGGGGTTCAGCGGACGCTTACCACTCAACTTAAGAGCAGTCAAAAAAATATGCTAAAACATTATTATATACCATATATAAGCTTTAAATAACTTCTAACTTATAAGCATGGGTTGCTGTATGAAAAGAAACGTGCAGCCCATTAGGAAATGGCTTTCTTCCTACAATTACCATAATAAATCCTTCAAGATCATGAATACTTTCAGTTACTAATTTTTTCATAGAGTATTCATCGGCGGCAGAAGGATATGGTATATCTTGTGGATGGGTATGCCAATCGCCTACAAAGTGAAGACCTATTTTATATTTCTCTGCTATTTCAATTTTTTCTGACACTAAATCTGGTTCGTAACCAAATCTGCTTTTCCAATCCTTACGACGCGGACCTGTGACTTGCGTTATGTTTGCAGTATTCTTACCCTCATAAGAGGCGAATAGCTGTCCTCCTGCTTCCTTAGAAAAACAAGAACGTTGTTTATTATTTTCAAAGTGTTCTAAGGCTTCTGATGAAAATTCAAGAAACCCTAAGTCATTAGGTAATTTATAAATAAGTTTGGAATATTTCATTTTTTGCCACATTGACTACAGATGCCGCATTTTAAAAGTTCAGATTTTTCATATTCAAAAGCTCCCTTAAATCCATTAGGCCTATACTTTAGGTGTTCTGTACTCCACTTTCCATTAGCCTCTTCAATTTTTGAAGTAGGTCCCGCGTAAACTTTGTGAGTTGACTTGGAAATTTTATGGGTTAAGAATTCTATTACTAATTGAGTAACTAATGCTTCAGCATGACAGACATCTACAGGACCATAAGGTTGAAAAGTTGTGCCACATGCCGGTTCTGTTTGGATTGATCTGTTGCTTGACCATTCAGTTTCAGGTGCTCTGAGAGTGCCGTTATCATTGATAATACATTTTAAGGAAATACTTTTATCAACAATAGCTACAGCATGTGAAGCAGTACCATTTTCATCTAACCAACCGTAAATGATTGGTTGAGCTTTGGGTAAACTATCTTGCCAATCAGATAATTGTCCTTCCGCAGCCCATTCACCCATACAAGATATAATTAAGTTATTGCCACTGAATACTTCAGGATTCTCATTAAATACTTGCTGCCATGTCCTTGGATAATGTTTTACCTTTAGAATATGAGGATACTTTCTCTGTATTTCTAATTTTAATTTATAAGCCTTATAACTATTTATTGAATCGATACCTAGAGCATGTCTTCCAACATTAGCTGGCACTAAAAGGTCATGATCTATAAGAGTTAGTTCTCCTACCCCTGATTGAGCTAATCGCATAGCAACCTGAGAACCTAATGAGCCACATCCTAAAATTAATACTTTAGATTCCTTGAGGTATTTTAGACCAGTATTTTGATCTCTACCATGCACCCATTGAGAATCTAACCGTTGAATATCTTTTCTAGTAATGCACCCTCTTCTTTTTCTCAAGAGTAAATTGATTTTATCTCTATAAACTTTATTTCTTCTAAAACCATTGATGCTTTGCGCATTTAGTTCGACTGCGACTAGACCAATACCAGAGTTTTCAGTTTTTGCTCCTAATACAATTAATGTGCTTTGGTGGAAAGGTATTTTTGCAAGAAGTGATGTAATACCGTTTGAATTTTTATTCAAAGTTTTTATTAAGCTTCTAGGATTATTAGGAAAAGGTGGAATAGGTGGAGTACTTAATAAACCAAATACTCCTGTTGTAATCATAGAAGGATTAAAAGTACAATCAAGATTTTTTAACCATGTTTCTAATTGTTCAATATTTTCACCAACTAATTTTATTTTTCCATTATTCCAAATATAAATTAAGCGTGATGCAATATTATTTGTATCTAATAATGAACTAACTGGAATAGATTTATTGGATTGGCTCCAATAGGATATAAATTCATTTTGAAATTCATCTTCCCTATATTTATTGTCTTTTTGACAACTCTCAATTAATTCAATTGCATGCAATAGTAGTTCATTAACTTGAGCTTCAATATCTTCAGTATCTACAATAGGTAAACATAATAGCCCATGAGGTTCAAAATGAGGCCATTGTAAGAATTTATCACCAGTTTTGTAGGCAATTCTAATAGGTGAATATGGAAAATGTGAATCTACTAATATATGAAATTTAAAATTTTCATTATTATAATTTAATTCAATATGCCAACCACATATAAAATTTTTATTGGTATACGCTGTCAGATTTTTTAATGCCAATGTCTTAACGACATCAGCATTATTATTTAACCATTGCCATAATACAGTTTTAGACGTATCAAATTTACTTCCTGAGCTGAATAGAAGATCAGGCATATCTTCTTCCACCAACTTTTTCAGTTTGTCTTAGCGTTTTATCCTCTCCTAACAAGCTTCCCTTTTTCTTTTTAGGGCTTAACTGAGGACCTTCAGACGTAATTTCTAATGTAAGCACATCATCTGTGCATTCTTTGGCTGTACATAAGAACGTACCATCAACATCTTTTAAGATACTTTCGTACTCTTCTTTAGCTCGAATACATGGTGGATCATTATCATCATCTAAAATTTCTTTACTACTAGCAATAATAAAAGCGTTCTTGGTCGCTTGTGCTAAAGCTAAACGTGCATCAGGATCTACCACAGCTTCACGCTTTTTCTTACTCCAGCTATCATAAGATAGAGAATGCCATGAGCAATGATGAGGTGAGAGCATAATATTGTACTGTAATCGCTCTCTTTTCAAAGAATTACGTTGCCAAACACGTTCCCAGTTTTCAACTTCAGCATCTCCACCAACTAACAACAGACCAGCTTTTTCATTAGATTCAGATTTGATACTAAAGCGAATAATAGTACTTGAATTATTTTTTCCAGTCAGACACTTTGCTTCTTCTTCATCAACTACTAGAGGTGCAATTAACCATGCTCTAAATGTGCCATCTACAGCCCCACAAATTTTTGTAATTTCGTCATCAGTTTTTACCAGAATTTCAGTAAGCTCATCAGTTTTACCATTTCTATCTTCACCTAAAACTTGGATGCGATCACCATCTTTTATAGAAGACTTATCAGTGGTTGCTTTGAACAAATTAACTCTGCGACGTGCTTCTTTCCACCATGCATTTGCATCATCACATAATCCATTTTCGCTTACGTCTTTTTTTCGGCGAAATATAACAGGAGAGGACCACATTTCACGGATAATAATTTTTTCACTATTATCATTTTTCCAGTCTTCAGGTTTTCCTAAATGGAAATGCTCTTCTAATCCGCGACAATGGTCTTGATCTGGATGTGTAAGTAAAAAAGCATCAACATAGAGACGGCCTTCAGAATCACGCTGAAGTTTATCTTTCAATAAAGATGCAACATCAATGACTTCCTCTTGCTTTTCATCATCGGCAGACTTACGGATATTTACATCTATAAGAATATTTCGCCCACTATCAAGAGTTAGTAAAGCCATGTCCCCATTATCAACAGGAAAAAAATCTATTTTAGCTGTCATAAATTCCATCTTTTAATAAGTAAAAATTAGTATGCTTCACAAGTTATGTAATTTATTCTTGCTTGAGAAAAATTATGGAGGCTTATTTATATTTTTCAATTATTTTATTAGATAAATTGACTTAAATTTAAACTAAATAGACTCTACTACTTTATTACGCAGTAATGTAGCGGAGGGATGATTTTTGTACGTTCAAATAACCATACTAGACTATCTTATATTGTGAATGATTAACATCGATGAAAATTATCTTACGATGTTGCGCATCCACGCTGTATATATCATCAATAGTAGTCCACTAATTCCAATTAAGAGTAGTCCACCGATTCCTGATTAGTTGAACCGTACCGGGTTTGTCGGAGACTTTTTTATTTAAGTTAGGCCACCTGACCTAACGGATTAATCTTATCATAGTACATTGCTTCAAACTCAAAAGGCGATACATAGTAAGCGTCCGCTGAACCCCATGCCTATTTTTAATTTTTGGTCAGATTTCGAGCGGTGCGGCAGTTATTCTATTTGGGTCACTTTATGTGTTGGTAGCCTTTTCAGCACATCACTTAAATAGGCATAAGGGTCCAAGCCATTCAGTTTATCACCATCTGCTTATATAGTTTCTGATAACTCTCCCCCATAATTTTTTGGCTGGATCATATTCTATTATATACACGTAGTCATATTCACAACTAACTTTGATTAATGTTATTCCTGTGTCTGGACTAATAAATGCATCAGAAAGCCCTATAACTTTATGCTCTTCAATATTCGGAGGGGTAACTAAGTGGTTGAGTGTGGCATTGGGGTTATAGACCATACGCGCCAACTTAAGCCATGTTGATGATATTTCATACACTCTGGTGCCTCCTAAATAACATTGAAATATCATCTGTAAATCGTTGTAATTTCCTCTTCCTAGGCCGCTCCGACATACTTTTAAT